>NZ_JAHPXO010000059.1:0-17204 GCF_019041495.1 Parabacteroides sp. MSK.9.14 | reverse complement strand
TTCAGGTTATAACAAAGCCCCAGCTTGTGAAAGTCGGGGCTTTGGGCATAAAAAAAGAAGGTGAGAATTTTGACACACCTTCTTTCCAAACGCAACGAATAAATTATTAATTACTTACACTCTTATTATTTCTTACAGTCGCAAGAAGAGTAAGCCACTAACATCCAAACCAATTTTTCCTGTTCCTTCAGGTAATCGCTCATCAATGCTACTGTCGCCTCGTCTCCGGATTCGGAAGCCAAAGAAAGTAATTTACGTTCTTCGGCAATAAACTGGCCGTAAGTGTCCAGAACGTTTTCCAACGCTTCGTCTGCACAAGATACGCCCGACACCTCCTTTACTTTGGCAACTTTCAGATATTCACTGAATTTGTTAACCGGAACACCACCTAACATCAGGATACGCTCAGCCAGTTCATCTACCTTTTCAGCGGCATCGTTATACATATCTTCGAACTTGCTGTGGAGAACAAAGAAACCGTGTCCCTTAATGTTCCAATGGAAACCGCGAAGGTTTGTATAGAATACCTGATAATCGGCTAATAACTGTTGTAATGCTTCAACTACTTTACCTGCAGCAACTGCATCCAAATGGATATAATCTAATGTCTTCATAATACTTTACTTTTTAATTGTTATACTTTTCGTTTTTCTTGTACTGCAAAGATACATCAGATATAAGTACCTGTCAAACAGATAATTTTTATACACAAATAGATATACTCTATCACACTTCCGGCAGAACGGATTACCAGTCCGATACCGAAGACACAGCATTCGTCGGAATGATACTTTTACACAAATATTCCATACCTGCCTGCTCTTGCTTTCAAAACATATATGCTTTGAACACGAAACATATATGTTTTGAAATCGAATCATATATGTTTCGCATTGCATTTCATGATTTTTTCCTATCTTCGTAAAAATTATCAATACAGAGTCCGTAACAACAAACAAAGAATATTATGAATATACAACAACTCGAATACATCCTGGCTGTAGACACATACCGCCATTTTGCCAAAGCTGCAGAACATTGCCGCGTAACTCAACCGACATTAAGCATGATGATCCAGAAACTGGAAGATGAACTGGGCGTGAAACTTTTCGACCGCAATATCCAGCCGGTCTGCCCTACTCCTGCCGGCCGTAAGGTGATCGATCAGGCACGTGTAGTCCTCTACCAAACTTCTCTGATTAAAGATATCGTAAACGAAGAAGAGCAATCTTTGAAAGGAACGTTCCGCCTCGCCGTGTTACCGACGATTGCTCCTTATCTGCTTCCCCGCTTTTTCCAGCAAGTATCGGAAAAGCATCCTGATCTGGATATCCGCATTCTGGAAATGCAAACGGCTCCTACAACGAAAGCCCTCCTTAACGGCGAAATAGATGCTGCCATCATCGCGAACCAACCAACGGAGGTGCAGCTACAGGGAGACATCCTATACTACGAACAGTTTTATGCTTACGTAGCCCGTAACGAAAGCGTGTTCAAGAAAGAGATGGTCCGCTCCGCCGATATCAGCGACGAACGTCTTTGGTTGCTGGATGAAGGACATTGTTTCCGCGATCAGCTGATGCGTTTTTGCCAAATGGAAAAGGTCAAACTCCGTCAGGCAGCCTACCGTCTGGGAAGTCTGGAGACTTTTATGCGTATGGTTGAAAGCGGCAACGGCGTCACTTTTATTCCGGAACTGGCTACCTATCAGTTAAGCGAACAGCAAAAAGAACTGGTACGCCCGTTTGCCATCCCCAAACCGGCACGTGAAATCGTCTGGGTAACCCGCAAAGATTTTATCCGGCATTCGGTCGCCGGTATTCTGATCGAAAGCATCCGAAAATCTGTTCCAAAAGAAATGCGTACGCTGCAAGCGGGGTTGCGAGTGGTCTGAAACGGAATTGTCTTTCATAGGACAGCAAAATTTGGAAAGCCGGCAATTTAAACACATGATCGATTCATGTCTATCTGGCTAAAAAACACCCCTGACGAAATAAATATTTCGGATGCGATGAAAAAAAATATCACTTTATGCTTGTAGTTTCCAAAAAAGCGTTACTTTTGCTGCGTATTTAAAAACAAAGAGACAAAATGAATCGATTTAGCTTTACATATTACTTTTATTACTTTTACTTTAGCAGAGTGAAGGCAGGAGTTTGTATGTAAAGCATTGATGAATGAATGTATATATCAATAACAAAATATGAAGTCCTGCCGGTTTCGGTGGGACTTTTTTGTTATTGAAAATTGAGAATTGAAAAATAATAGATAAAGAGAAGATGAAAAAGAAAGTAGCAATCCAGGGAATAGCCGGTTCGTATCACGATATAGCCGCCCGTAATTATTTCGAAGGTGAAGAGATTGAAATTATCGGTTGCAACACATTCAGAGATGTTATTTCGACCATCAAGAAAGATCCTTCCATTCTGGGAATGATGGCGATCGAAAATACGATTGCAGGCAGCTTGTTGCAGAACCATGAGTTGATCCGCGAAAGCGGTTTGCAAGTTATCGGCGAATACAAACTGCGCATATCCCACTCGTTGGTTGCACTTCCAGGGACCAATATCCACGATGTCAAAGAAGTCAACTCTCACCCGATCGCCCTAATGCAATGTACCGATTTCCTCGATACGCTACCTAACGCAAAAGTGGTCGAGAAGGAAGATACCGCCATGAGCGCCCGGTGGATTTCGGAAAACCAACTGAAGGGACACGCCGCCATCTGTGGGAAACTGGCCGCCCAGATCTACAACATGGAAGTCCTTGCCGAAGGGATCGAGACAAACAAACGAAACTTCACCCGCTTTTTGGCAATAGCCGACCGATGGACGGCAGACGAGATGCTCAAAGGTGAAGACAAAAACAAAGCGTCGGTCGTTTTCGCTCTCCCCCACACAGCCGGCAGCCTCTCCAAAGTTCTCTCCGTCCTTTCCTTCTACGACATGAATCTTTCTAAAATACAATCCTTGCCAATCATCGGCCGCGAATGGGAATATCTGTTCTATATCAATCTGACATTTACGGACTACCTGCGTTACAAACAGGCATTGGATGCTATCAGACCATTGACAAAAGACTTAAAAATATTAGGTGAATATGCAGAAGGAAAACAAAGTGTATAACATTACCCCCGCTAATCGCGTAGGTAGCGTACAGGAATACTACTTTTCCAGGAAACTGAAAGAAGTAGCCGAAATGAACGCCGCTGGTAAAAATGTGATCAACCTCGGCATTGGCAGTCCCGATCTTCCCCCTTCGGAACAGACAATCGAGACATTGTGTGAACATGCTCGTAAGCCGAACGAACATGGTTATCAGCCGTATGTAGGTATTCCTGAACTGCGTAAAGGATTCGCCGATTGGTATAAGAAATGGTATGACGTGGATCTTGATCCGAAAACAGAGATCCAACCGCTGATCGGTTCCAAAGAGGGAATCCTGCACATATCGCTGGCATTCTTGAATCCGGGCGATGGCGTGCTGGTTCCCAACCCCGGCTATCCGACCTATAGTTCGGTTAGCAAACTGGTTGAAGCCAATCTGATCCCTTACAAACTGAAAGAAGAATTAGGCTGGCAACCGGACTTCGAAGAACTGGAAAAAATGGATCTCTCGAACGTCAAACTGATGTGGACCAACTACCCCAATATGCCGACAGGAGCTAATGCCAGCATGGAACTGTACGAAAAACTGGTCGCTTTCGGAAAGAAGCACGGAATCATCATTTGCAACGACAACCCGTATAGTTTCATTCTGAACGAACATCCGCTAAGCATCCTGGCCGTACCGGGAGCCAAAGACATCTGTATAGAAATGAACTCCATGAGTAAAGCGCACAATATGCCAGGCTGGCGTATGGCAATGCTCGCTTCCAATGCCCAATTCGTACAGTGGGTCCTGAAAGTAAAAAGCAATATCGATTCCGGACAGTTCAAGCCGATGCAATATGCGGCCGTCGAAGCATTGAGCGCACCGAAGGAATGGTATGACAATATGAACCGTGTATACCGCAGTCGCCGTGATCTCGCCGGACAGATCATGCACACGTTGGGATGCGAATACGACGAAAAGCAGGTAGGTATGTTCCTTTGGGGGAAAATCCCAGCCGGAGCAGAAGGCAGCGAAGCAATAGCCGACAGAGTCCTGTACGAAGCCAACGTATTTCTAACGCCGGGATTTATCTTTGGCAACCTGGGCGAACGTTACATCCGTATCTCGCTCTGCTGTAAAAACGAGACATTGGAAGAAGCTTTGAAGAGAATAAAAAAGATTTATGATTTATAGTTTATGATTTATGTATCACCATCCAATCATATTCTCAAATCATAAATCATAAACTATAAATCATAAATTACAAATCATCATACAGTCATGGAAATGGAATTAGAATCAATCATGTTACCCGGTATAGACCCGCAACGTCCTATTGTAATCGCCGGTCCGTGTAGCGCTGAGACAGAAGAGCAAGTAATGGAAACGGCCAGAGGAATCGCAGACAAAGGCATCAAGTTGTTCCGCGCAGGAATCTGGAAACCTCGTACCAAACCGGGTGGATTCGAAGGAATTGGTGCAGAAGGCTTGCAATGGTTGAAACGGGTAAAAAAGGAAACAGGTATGTATGTGGCTACCGAAGTGGCAACGAAAGACCATGTTTTCGAAGCATTGAAAGCAGGGATCGACGTGTTGTGGATCGGAGCCCGTACAACGGTTAATCCGTTCGCCGTACAGGAGATCGCCGATGCACTGAAAGGAGTAGATGTTCCTGTCTTGATCAAGAACCCGGTCAATCCGGATTTGGAACTGTGGATCGGAGCTTTCCAGCGTCTCTATGGTGCCGGTATCCGTCGTCTGGGAGCCATCCATCGCGGTTTCAGCTCTTATGATAAGAAGATGTACCGCAACCTCCCGCTCTGGCATATCCCCATCGAACTTCGTCGCCGCATGCCGAACCTGCCTATTTTCTGTGATCCGAGCCATATCGGAGGCAAACGCGAACTGATCGCTCCTCTCTGCCAGCAGGCTATGGACTTGAGTTTCGATGGTTTGATCATCGAATCGCATTGCAACCCCGATTGCGCTTGGAGCGACGCTTCACAGCAGATCACACCGGATGTATTGGATTACGTTCTGAATTTATTGGTTATCCGCGACTCCAACCAGACAACGGAAAACTTGGCTGAACTCCGCCGCCAGATCGACGGTATCGACGAACAACTACTGGAACTGCTGGCTAAACGTATGCGTATCTCCCGCGAGATCGGCGTGTACAAAAAAGAGCACAATATGCCAATCCTGCAATCACCGCGCTACAGCGAAATTCTGGAAAAGCGTTCCAATATGGGTGAGCAGATGGATTTGAGTACGGACTTTGTAAAAGAAATCTTGAAAGAAATCCATGAAGAATCCGTCCGCCAGCAGATGATCATCATGAATGAACAATAATAATAATGTGCCAATGAGCTAATATGCCAATTTGCCAATGGGACATTCTCTTTAATTGGTACATTGGCACATTATTATGGACACATTAATACATTAAACAATTACTGATAATGAAAATATTGATATTGGGTGCAGGGAAGATGGGATCTTTCTTCACCGATTTACTTAGTTTTGAACATGAAGTAGCCGTACTTGAGAGCGATCCGAAACGGATGCGTTTCATATACAACGCCCTTCGCCTACAGAAGCCGGAAGAAGTTGCCGAATTCAAACCCGAATTAGTCATCAATTGCGTGACACTAAGCTATACGATCGAAGCATTCAAGAGTGTCATGCCTTACCTGCAGCCATACTGTATCATCTCGGATATCGCATCGGTCAAGACACACCTGAAAGAATTTTACGAAACATGTGGCTTCCCGTATGTTTCTACCCACCCGATGTTTGGTCCGACATTCGCCAATTTGGGACAACTGGAGAAAGAAAATACGATCATTATCTCCGAAGGGGATCATCTGGGAAAAATATTCTTCAAAGATATCTATTCCAGCCTGCGCCTACATATCTGCGAATATACTTTCGAAGAACATGACAAAGTCGTGGCTTATTCGCTCGGTATTCCGTTTGCATCCACAATGGTATTCGCTGCCACGATGAAACACCAGGATGCTCCGGGTACAACTTTCAAACGTCACATGAAGATAGCCAGAGGCCTGCTTTCCGAAGACGACTATCTATTGACGGAAATCCTTTTCAACCCGCGCACACCTCATCAGATCGCACGCATCCAAGAGGAACTGGATATCTTGCAGGAAATTATCAAAAACAAAGATTCGGAAAGAATGAAAGAATACCTGACCAAGATCAGGAAGAATATCGAATAATACAGTTCAATACACCGCTTTCCAAGATACAATCTGGTAACAACAAATCGTTCCACAGCTGTGAGTCGTCCAGCTCACACTTGTGGAACAACTTATTTAATGACTTCATACCATAAAACAAACGATCATGAACAACATCATCCACTTTATGGCAAGACTATCATTGCTATATTCCCTGTTATGGAGCATTTCCATTCACGCTTATGCACACAGCCGAGATACCGACCCAAACTCCACATATCCGACACCGGACCGTCTTTTCCACATTGCACGTAGCTTGAACCGCAACCTCGTCTGTTATGATGCCAACCAAACCAATGGCAAACTAGACACCAAAGAACCCATAAAAGTTTACTGGCTGAACCGAGAAATGGAACCGGGAAAAACTAACGGACTAAGTTTCATACAAAAAAAGATGGCCTACGGTTACAAAGTGGTTTCAATAGCAGAACATACTTGCACGATTACCCTAACGGCTTATCCGGAAAAGAAACTGACGATCTGTAGGGAGGGAGATCACTTCGTCTGCCATGTCAAGATAGACAACCGGCAGGCTATCCTACAATCTTTGTATGTCAAGGCCAGCCCCAACAATCCGCTAAATGTGGAATACGTGGAACTGCAAGGCATAACAACCGATACTGGCGTCCCTGTTACGGAAAAGGTCAGCAAATAAAAAAGAAATACGGTTGCTATCAACTACACAGGTCTTTGAACTTTTTTGCAACTATTTTGCAACTAAAAAATGTAAAAACCGCTTGAAAAGCGTATTTTTGTCCTTGTATTTCAAAAAAGAGTGTTTTACGGATGAAGGTATGTATAGCTGAAAAGCCCAGTGTAGCACGCGAAATTGCAGAAGTTCTCGGGGCAACCAAAAAGATGAACGGGTATATTGAAGGAAACGGGTATCAGGTAACCTGGACTTTCGGACATCTGTGCACTCTCAAAGAGCCCAATGATTATTCAGAGAACTGGAAACGATGGAGTCTAGCTTCCCTCCCAATGATCCCGCCTCGATTCGGGATCAAGCTGATCAGCAATCCGACATACGAACAGCAATTCAAAACAATCGAAGAACTGATGCAGAATGCCGAAATGGTTATCAACTGCGGAGATGCCGGCCAGGAAGGAGAACTGATCCAGCGTTGGGTGATGCAAAAGGCTGGCTGTAAATGCCCGGTCTACCGCCTATGGATATCTTCGTTGACAGAAGAAGCGATCCGCGAAGGTTTTCAACATTTGAAAGAACAGTCCGACTTCACCAAGTTATACGAAGCCGGTCTTTCCCGCGCCATCGGTGACTGGCTGTTAGGAATGAACGCAACGCGCCTTTATACGCTCCGCTACGGACAAAATCGGCAAGTGCTTTCCATCGGACGAGTACAGACACCTACCCTTGCACTCATCGTAAACCGACAAGCCGAAATAGACAACTTTAAGCCGGAACCTTATTGGGAACTGAAAACAGTTTACCGAAACACTACTTTCTCGGTTACCAAAGGCAAATTCACGAAGAAAGAGGAAGGGGAAGCTTTCCTGGAAATAGTCCGGCAAAAAGAATTCACCGTCACCGACATATCAGAAAAGAAAGGGAAGGAATATGCTCCCCGCCTTTTCGACCTGACTTCGTTGCAGGTGGAATGTAATAAGAAATTTGCTTTCACGGCTGACGATACATTGAAGCTGATCCAGTCGCTATACGAAAAGAAAGTGACAACCTACCCGCGTGTCGACACCACTTTCCTAAGTGACGATATCTATCCTAAAGTTCCCAACACACTTAACGGCCTGGTTGACTATATCGACCTGACAGCCTCGCTGCTGAAGGCGAAAATACGGAAAGACAAACGTGTATTCGACAATTCGAAGGTGACGGATCACCATGCCATCATCCCGACCGGTGTACCAGCACGCAACCTAACGGACAACGAACGGAAGGTGTACGACCTGGTGGTCCGCCGTTTCATCGCAGCTTTTTACCCAGACTGCGAAATCTCGACTACTACGGTATTGGGTAAAGTCGACAAAGTAGATTTCAAGGTAACAGGCAAACAGATACTGAAACCGGGATGGCGCGTTGTGTTCGGAGCAGAGCAGAAAGACTCGGACGCCGAACCGTCAGATGAAGAAGGCGTACTGCCGGATTTCGTAAAAGGAGAAAGTGGCCCCCACAAACCGACATTAGGCGAAAAATGGACACAGCCGCCCAAACCCTACACCGAAGCGACATTGCTCCGCGCCATGGAAACAGCCGGTAAACTTGTGGACAATGACGAATTGAGAGACGCATTGAAGGAAAACGGTATAGGCCGTCCTTCCACCCGCGCCGCCATCATCGAGACTTTATTCAAACGCAATTATATCCGCAAGGAACGCAAGAACCTGTTTCCTACAGCTACCGGTGTGGAACTCATCGACACGATACAGGAAGAGCTGCTGAAAAGCGCCGAACTGACCGGTCTTTGGGAAAAGAAACTACGACAAATCGAACGGGGCACCTACGAAGCCCGTACTTTTTTGGAAGAGCTTAAGCTGATGGTCCATCAAGTAGTGATCAACGTCCTCTCCGACCAGACCGGACGCACCATCACAATCGAGCAGGCTGCTCCGGAGAAGCCCCAAGCCGAAAAGGAGCCGAAAGGGAAAAAAACGCGCAAACCGCGTGCCAAGAAGGAAAAGACTGCCGGTCAACCGGAATCAACAACCGTTCCCGTAAAGCCAGTATGCCCGATCTGTAAGAAAGGTAGCATCCTGCGTGGAAAAACGGCTTACGGCTGTTCCGAATATAAAGATGGTTGTACTTTCCGCATGGATTACGCCACCTATGGTGAAGGATTGTCAGATGAGGAATTAGTGAAGGTGATCAGTGGAATCGGAAAGGATTAAACCGACAAATTGGTTTACACTTTCTTTACGATAAATCAGAACGTGAAAACATAATTAATAAAGAACTACAAAGTATTTTAAAACAAAATGGGATTTAATAATTAATCTAAAATCAATGAAAGAAGAATGGTTCCCTTTGGTTAATGAAAAGGGAGAGACAATAGGAAAAGCTACCCGTAAGGAGTGCCATAACGGATCGAAAATGTTACATCCGGTAGTGCACCTACATATTTTCAATAAAGCAGGTGACCTCTACCTACAAAAGCGTTCGATAAACAAAGATATCCAACCCGGTAAATGGGATACAGCAGTAGGGGGACATATTGACTACGGAGAGACGGTCGAAGATGCCCTTCACCGGGAAGTACGGGAAGAATTAGGGATAACAGATTTTATCCCGCAATTCATCACCCGTTATGTATTCGAATCGGCTATAGAAAAAGAGTTAGTCAACACCTACCGTACCATTTACGACGGTCCGATCATCCCTGACCCTTCCGAACTGGACGGTGGACGTTTCTGGTCTCCTTCCGAAATCCTCGAAAATATGGGAAAAGGAATTTTCACACCCAACTTCGAAAGGGAATATAAACGGTTATTCATGTAAACTACAAAAACACTAAAACAATGGCAAAAGAATTAGAACTCAAGTACGGCTGTAACCCCAACCAGAAGCCATCGCGCATTTTCATGCAGCAAGGGGAGTTGCCCATAGAAGTCTTGAACGGACGTCCCGGATATATCAACTTCCTGGATGCTTTCAACAGCTGGCAATTAGTAAAAGAACTGAAAGAAGCAACTGGACTGCCCGCCGCCGCTTCCTTCAAGCACGTAAGTCCGGCAGGGGCCGCCGTGGGTATCGAGATGAACGATACGTTGAAGAAAATCTATTTTGTGGACGATCTTCCGCTCACTCCGCTTGCAACCGCCTATGCTCGCGCCCGCGGTGCCGACCGTATGTCGTCCTACGGCGACTTCATCGCACTCAGCGACATATGCGACGAAGCGACTGCACGCCTCATCAACCGCGAAGTTTCCGATGGCGTCATTGCTCCCGACTATACGTTGGAAGCGCTTGAAATCTTGAAAAATAAACGGAAAGGCACTTATAATATCATCAAAATCGATCCAGACTACTGCCCCGCTCCTATCGAACACAAAGATGTTTTCGGCATCACATTCGAACAGGGACGTAACGAGATCAAATTAGACGAAAACCTGCTGACCAACATCCCGACCCTGAACAAAAATTTCCCAGACGAAGCGAAACGCGACCTGATCATCGCCCTTATCACACTGAAATATACGCAGAGCAACTCAGTCTGCTACGTTAAGGACGGACAGGCCATCGGTATCGGTGCCGGCCAGCAAAGCCGTATCCACTGTACCCGTCTGGCGGGCAACAAGGCAGATATCTGGTACTTACGCCAGCATCCGAAAGTAATGAATCTGCCTTGGATCGAGAAAATCCGTCGTGCAGACCGAGACAACACGATCGACGTCTACATCAGCGACGACCACGAAGATGTTTTGGCCGACGGTATCTGGCAACGGTTTTTCACTGAAAAACCGGAAATCCTGACACGCGAAGAAAAACGTGCCTGGCTGGACACACTTAAAGGCGTTTCATTGGGCTCCGACGCCTTTTTCCCCTTCGGTGACAATATCGAACGAGCACACAAAAGCGGCGTAGATTATATCGCACAGGCAGGCGGTTCCGTCCGTGACGATCATGTGATCGACACGTGTGACAAATACGGCATCGCAATGGCATTCACAGGTGTACGGTTGTTTCACCATTAACAAGGGAATTCTTGTTTTTAAAACATTAGTGTTTTTCACATTTGGTTCTTCGTCAATTAAGAGGTAACACTTGACAACCAAAGTTCAACAAATAAAGAAGTTTGAATGAAATCAATAGAGAATGATATACTTCTACATGCAATTGAATAAACCAATGAATAGCAAAATACAATAAATAGAAACCTCTAAATTGACGAAGAACCAAAGATTTTATGGAATAACACGTATTCTGCCCTACGCTTGAACCTCAAGAGGGTATTTAAGCAGCTTCCGGTAAAAAACTACTCATCCTTATAAAATTACTCCTCCAACATCCCTTCCAAATAACGGTCGGGAGCTAACCCTATGCTCTGGAGGAATCCCGCCAGAGCGCTATATGTTAAACTATTCTCCGACAAGTTCACCAAGGCAATCCGGCGGAGACATCCGAACGGGATCGCATAATCCACATAAGGGACCAAGTTAGCTCCTATAAAATCATACTCAGCTTCTACCGGATCACAAAATTGCACAAGCCGCCATTCTTGTTCGGAAACCCAACGAGGTTCCCGAACTTCCAGACAGGCATTACAAAGCATCGAGAAGAAACGTGAATCCCGCTTGAACCCGGTATGCTCTTCATCGTAAAAAAATTTGTCATACTCCCACTTCATCTGCGAAACAAACACGTTCAGATTCTCCTCCTCATTATATTTGCAACGGAGCAAGTATTTTTCCTCCGACAAACTATACTCACCTAGTGCCTCGTAATCGAAAGTCAGCCGCAAACAGGAAGTATCCTTTTCCTTCACACTGGAAGGGATTTCCAAATTCTGGTAAAGGGAAAGAGCGTACATCTCCACCTCCGGTCCGATAAGCATCCGGCGGTTCTCCCGGAAAAAAGGAATATTTTGTTTACTAAGCTCCGGCCCGATGCCTTTTTGCTCTTCATGCAACACGATCGAACGGCGAAGCAGGGACAAACCGTATCCGATTACTTCGTCCGACTTGGCATACAACAAATTAGGAACATGCAAGGTGAATGTTCCCGGCGTCTTCGACTCCTTGCATCCGCGAACAAAGGATTCTATTGAAACATAGGAATATAAATCCATCTTTTATGATTTTTTTGGACGTCAAATATACAATTTATATTAGAGATTATCTACCTTTGTTAAAACTTTTATAAACTACATAAAACCAATAAAACAAAATGAAACGTCGTGATTTCCTTAAGACCAGTGTTGTAGCAGGTGTAGCCTTATCTCTGAACTTTGAAGGATTACAGGCTGCTCTCTCCTCGAATACAGTAGCGGTAGAGCAAGCACCCGATCTGGTAGCAGTAATGGGCGGTGAACCGGCAGTCATGCTCGACAAAGCCTTAGAAGCGCTTGGCGGCATCGGCAAATATATCAAAAAAGGGCAGAAAGTCGTTATTAAGCCCAATATCGGCTGGGACCGTACACCGGAACTGGCCGGTAATACCAATCCTGAATTGATAAAGGCCCTCGTAAAGAAATGTTTCGAAGCTGGAGCCGAAAAGGTAACGGTATTCGACCACACGTGCGACAACTGGCAGAAATGTTATGAGACAAGCGGCATCGCCGCCGCCGTAAAAGAAGCAGGTGGTATCATCATGCCAGGCAACGACGAAAAATATTTCAAAGAAGTAGACATTCCCGACGGCGTGACACTGAAAAAAGCCAAGATACACGAGTCACTGATCGAAGCGGACGCCTGGATCAATGTTCCCATCCTGAAGAACCACGGAGGAGCCAAGCTGTCATGCGCAATGAAGAATATGATGGGGATCGTCTGGGACCGCCGCTTCTTCCACCAGAACGACTTGCAGCAATGTATCGCCGATATCTGTACCTGGAAGAAGAAACCGGTTCTGAACATCGTGGATGCCTACCGCATGATGCATCAGAACGGTCCGCAAGGAAAAAGTGCAGCTGACGTGGCTACGTTGAAATCGATGATTGTTTCTCCGAATATCGTCGCCGTCGATACGGCCGCCCTCGCTCTGTTCAACCAGGTAAAGAAATTGGATATGGCTGCCGTTGGACATTTGAGCAAAGGGGAAGCTCTTAAATTAGGTTCTACCGATCTGAAAAAAATAAACATCAAACGTATTAAGATCTGATGAAGAAACGGAATTATCTAAAGGGATTGAGGGTTTTGCTCGCAATCCTCTTTTTTGTACCCATACTTTTGTTTTTCGTAGACTTTTCAGGAGTTTTACCGGATAGTGTACATCGTTTGCTGCATCTGCAACTGATGCCGGCCTTGTTGGGAGGAATGGTCGGTCTGATCGTGTTCCAATTCTTGCTGGCACTGGCATTCGGACGTATTTATTGTTCCACGATATGTCCGGCAGGCGTATTCCAGGATATCATCAACCGTCTATTTTGCATCGGTAAGAAAAAGAAGAAAGGAAGCCGTCGTTTTACTTACCACAAGCCGATGAACCGGCTACGCTACGTACTGCTGGTAATTACGGCAGTCATGGCTGTTTTCGGTCTTAGCGAATTGTGCCTGCTCTTAGACCCGTACAGCAACTTCGGACGTATTGCGGCAAGTCTGTTCCGTCCGATCGTGATGTGGGGGAATAACATACTCGCCGACCTGCTGATGAAAGTGGACAACTACTCGTTGTTCCATGTGACAATCAGTACCGTGACGGTTTCCGGTCTGATCGCAGCAACCATCGCATTGCTTGTTTTCATCGTCATGACTGTTTTCCGCGGACGATTGTTCTGTAATACGATCTGCCCTGTCGGAGCTTTGTTGAGTCTTTTCTCGCGCTACTCGTTCTTCCGTATAACTTTCGATAAGGAAGCCTGTACGCATTGCGGGAATTGCGAACATACCTGCAAGGCGGAAGCGATCGACAGCAAAAACCTGACGATCGATACATCCCGTTGCGTAGATTGTTTCAATTGTGTTTCTTCCTGTGCCAAAGGCGGCTTGCAGTATCGTCTACAATTTCCGGGTATGAAACAGGAGGAGACAGTCGATACCCAAGCTGTAAAGGAATTATATTCCAGCCAACTGACAGTCGCCAACAGCCGCCGTACATTTCTGGCCACAAGTGCAACCATTGCCGCCTCGCTGCCGATCGCATCTGCGATTGCCGAAGGAGGAAAAGGAAAAATGAACAGAAAAGGCAGAAAGAAGTGGCCTCCCCTCACGCCTCCGGGTTCTATCAGCCTGGAACGTTTCAAAGACAAATGTACAGGATGCCAGATATGTGTCGTCCGCTGTCCGAGCCAGGTCTTGCGCCCGACAGGATTGGAATACGGTTTGGATTATATGTTGAAACCACGTCTGGCCTATATCAGCAGTTATTGCAACTACGAGTGCACAGTCTGTTCCGACGTATGCCCTACCGGTGCGATCAAACCTCTGACTATCGAAGAGAAGACAACGACACAGGTCGGCATTGCCACTTTCTTCAAAGGCCGTTGTGTTGTTAATACGGAAGAGAAAGACTGCGGTGCCTGTGCAGAACATTGCCCGACCCAGGCCGTACACATGGTTCCTTACAAAGGAACACTGACAATCCCGCAGATCAACCCTGACCTTTGTATCGGATGCGGCGGATGCGAATCGATCTGTCCGGTACGCCCAATGCGTGCCATCATCGTCAAATCGAACGTTGAGCACAAATTCGTCGAAAAGCCTAAAGAAGAGGAAATCAAAGAAATTGAGGTAGACGATTTCGGTTTCTGATTAACGATATATAACCGACTATATTATGAGGCCTTATTTGTGAAAGTAAGGCCTTTTCTTTATCTTTGCAGCCATGAAATTCGAATTACAACATAACGACACAAAATCAAATGCAAGGGCGGGTCTGATTACCACTGATCATGGAGTAATTGAAACGCCTATTTTTATGCCGGTCGGCACACAAGGCACAGTTAAAGGCGTCCACATGACCGAGTTGGAAGAAGATATCAACGCACAAATCATTTTAGGAAACACATACCATTTATATCTCCGTCCCGGATTGGAAATATTGGAACAGGCAGGCGGATTGCACAAATTCAACACATGGAACCGGCCAATCCTGACAGATAGCGGTGGTTTCCAGGTTTTTTCTCTTTCCGAAAACCGCAAGTTGCATGAGGAAGGCGCCATGTTCCGCTCACATATCGACGGCTCCAAGCATCTGTTTACCCCGGAAAAGGTTATGGATATCCAGCGGATCATCGGGGCGGATATCATTATGGCTTTCGATGAATGTTGTCCGGGCGATGCCGATTATGAATACGCGAAAAAGTCCCTCGGTCTGACGGAACGTTGGCTGGACCGTTGTTTCGAACGTTTCAACTCTACAGAGCCGAAATACGGTTACCAGCAAAGTCTTTTCCCAATTGTACAAGGTTGTGTTTATCCGGAACTGCGCCGAAAGGCAGCCGAGAATGTAGCGGAAAAGGGCGCTGACGGCAATGCGATCGGTGGCCTGGCAGTAGGCGAACCAACAGAGAAGATGTACGAGATGATCGAAGTAGTCAACGAGATCCTGCCGAAAGACAAGCCTCGTTACCTAATGGGAGTCGGCACACCGATCAATATTTTAGAGGGGATTGAACGGGGTATCGATATGTTCGACTGCATCATGCCGACGCGCAACGGACGTAACGGACAGATATTTACCCGCTTCGGCACGATCAATATGCGTAATAAGAAATGGGAGAACGACTTCTCTCCTATCGATCCGGATGCTCATTCGGCTATCGACACGCGCTACAGCAAGGCGTATCTACACCATTTGATCAAAGTGAATGAGATGTTAGGACTTCAACTGGCATCAATTCATAACCTCGCGTTTTACCTGTGGCTCGTAAAAGAGGCACGCAAACATATTATTGCCGGCGATTTCACGACCTGGAAAAGTGAAATGGTCCGTCAATTATCAAACCGGTTATAAGCAAACTGTCACATGAAATTCAAACTGAAACGGATAGACTGGTATATCATCAAGCAATTCTTAGGTACTTATATCTTTGCGATTGCCCTGATTATCGCTATCTCGGTCGTCTTCGATATAAATGAGAAGATCGACAAGTTCCTGAGTCCGGACGTACCGTTGAAAGCGATTGTCTTCGACTATTACATGAACTTCATCCCGTATTTCGCGAATCTGTTCAGTCCGTTGTTTACTTTCATTGCCGTTATCTTCTTCACCTCAAAGTTAGCAGACAATTCAGAAGTGATCGCAATGTTGGCGAGCGGGATGAGTTTCCGGCGTCTGATGTTGCCTTACGCGATTTCGGCAGGGATCATTGCACTCAGTACGTTTGTGCTGAACGCTTATATCATTCCGCCTGCCAACGCCACGCGTATCGACTTCCAAAACAAATATATCAAGAATAAGAAGGTAGACTATGTCCGTTCCGCCCAATTGGAGATCGAGCCGGGCGTAATCGCCTATTTCGACCGCTACGACGCGCGTTCCGGGATGGGATACCGTTTCTCTTTGGAGCACTTCGAGAACAAGAAGATGATTTCACGCCTCACGGCAAACTCCATCAAATACGATTCGCTATACAATTGGACGCTGATCGACTACATGATCCGCGACTTCGACGGGATGCGCGAACATATCACCGAAGGGAGCCGCATGGACACCACATTGACAATCGTCCCTTCGGACTTCCTGATCTCTGTCAATGACTGCGAGACGATGACTTCTTCCGAACTGTCCACGTATATCGACCGCCAGAAGAAAAGAGGGATCGGCAATATCCAGACGTTCCAGATCGAATACCACAAACGTTTTGCCGCCATCATGGCCGCCTTCATCCTGACCTCCATCGGAGCCTCGCTCTCTTCCCGCAAGATCAAAGGAGGCATGGGGTTAAACATCGGCATCGGACTGGCCTTGAGTTTCTCCTACATCCTCTTCACCACCGTCACATCGACCTTCGCCATCAACGGCAACCTCAGCCCTGCTATGGCCGCCTGGATTCCGAATATATTGTATACGTTTATCGCGATTTATTTGTACCGGAAGGCACCGAGATAAGAAATGTTTTGCAAAACCAACCATCATACTATCATAATCGTCCGTATATTGTTTTAAAACAGTGTGTTACGACATGACAGTTGCCGTTTTATACTATCATTCATCTGTCATAACCATGTAATCGTCTCCGCGATGCTACCTTTGCCATTTATGGGGGAGTAAATTTCTTA
>NZ_JAHPXO010000058.1:0-17211 GCF_019041495.1 Parabacteroides sp. MSK.9.14 | reverse complement strand
GTAAACGGGAATCTTCGGCACTTTTTCTGCCTGTTTGAAGCAAAATAAGTCACGTGTTTCAACAAAAAAGACGGCATCTCCTACAGAAAAACATCCTCAAAACAACTTTCACAACCGACAAATGCAAAATTTAAACAGGCTCTTAGAGTATGAACAAAAAAAGTTTAGATGTAAGATGTTTATTATCAGGGATGATTGAAAAATAGTAAAAAATATATATGTGTAACTCTTGCGTAATTCAAATAAACTACCTACTTTTGCATCGCAATTCAGAGGAATAGCAGTTAAGTAAAATAATGGTTCGGTAGTTCAGCTGGTTAGAATACATGCCTGTCACGCATGGGGTCGCGGGTTCGAGTCCCGTCCGGACCGCACATATAATATTTTGGTGCGTTAGTTCAGCTGGTTAGAATACATGCCTGTCACGCATGGGGTCACGGGTTCGAGTCCCGTACGCACCGCGAAAGCAAATAGTAAATTAAAGAAAAATCCCGAAATTCAAAAGTTTCGGGATTTTTTTCGTATTAACGAATGTGATGTTCAATGTATTTGCCTATAAGTTTTTAGACAACCTTTCTTGTATATTCATCTTTAATAAATATCTTTGAAGATCATAAATTATGAAAGATGGAAGATCTTGTAAATAGACGCTGTGGATGGGCTGGTACGGACGATTTATATGTGAAATATCACGATGAGGAATGGGGTAAATTGGTTACCGATGATAAAACCTTATTCGAATTTCTTGTTCTGGAAAGTGCCCAGGCTGGATTGGCTTGGATTACTATTCTTCGTAAGCGTGAAGGGTATAAAAAAGCATTTTATAATTTTGATGTTGAGAAAGTAGCTGCGATGACCTCGGATGATATTGACCGGCTGATGCTTTTCGATGGGATTGTCAGGAATCGGCTGAAGATTGCATCCACGATCACGAATGCCAGATGTTTCATCGCGATTCAAAAGGAATTTGGCAGTTTCTATAATTATACGTTATCGTTTTTCCCTGAACAGAAACCGATTGTAAATAATTTCAAATCGTTGAAGGAGATTCCGGTTACAACCCCAGAATCTGATGCGATGAGCAAAGATATGAAGAAACGAGGGTTTAAGTTTTTTGGCTCTACGATCTGTTATGCTCATATGCAGGCTACAGGGTTTGTAAATGATCATTTGGTAGGGTGTCTTTGTCGGAAAAAGACTCTTGCTGATTGTCCGGTTTAGGAGTTTTTGAGATGATAACAACCTCTGTGAAACGGAGCTCTGATCCGGATAGAAATTATGTTTTGACAGTCTTAACAAGAAAAACGAGAATTTATAGGTTGTAATAGTTGTTGGTTCGATTAATAGTGTTATCTTTGGGTCAGAGTTTGAGTTACGTATTATTAGCGTATAGTTCTTCTTTATTATTAAGTAGGCCTCTCCATTAATTTTCCTCCTCATACCCTAATTAGTATTTATTAAAAATAAAATTTTAAATGAACATTTACATTACAGGCTTAAATTATAGCATTAATGATGCTGATTTGAATGATTTATTTGCAGAGTATGGAGAAATTACATCTGCAAAAGTTATCATGGATAGAGAAACAGGAAGATCCAGAGGATTTGGTTTTGTTGAAATGGTAAACGATGGAGATGGCCAAAAAGCGATCGATGCTCTTAATGGAGCTGAATTTGAGAAAAAAGTAATTTCAGTAAGCGTAGCCCGCCCTCGCTCTGAAAAACCGTCAAGTGGAGGATATCGCGAAAGAAGGGGTGGTTATAATAGTTCCAGACGATATTAATTTCTTGATATATAAGACAGAAGGTTGTCCCTTCTGTCTTATGGTTCTCCTATAGTTTAGTTAGCTTCTATTCTTTAATGCAATGGCAGGATTTTTTATATCCTGCATTTCCATATACCGGAAATATCTTGGCATTCTACTCTGAATTCTTACAAAATAGATTGATTATTAATATAAATAAATATAGATAAATGGCAAAATCCGTAACATACAATAAACGAGAAAACGAAAAAAAGAAACAAGCCCGAAGGGCCGAAAAACAAAAAAAGAAAGAAGACAGAAAATTGCTTGGCAAAGCGAATAGTTTTGATGATATGATCGCTTATGTGGATGAAAACGGCGTGATTACATCGACTCCTCCCGAATTGAATCCTAATAAAGAAGAAATTAAGCAAGAAGATATTCTTATCTCTACCCCAAAAAAAGAAGATATAGAGACACCTACCGTGCTGAAAGGGAGGGTTGATTATTTTAATGAATCAAAAGGATATGGTTTTATCAAAGACCTTGGTAGCGACGAGAAGTATTTTTTTCATGTTAGTAATAATACACTGACCGATATTTCGGAAACCGACATCGTTACTTTTGAACTTGAACGCGGTCTGAGGGGAATGAATGCAATTAATATTCGTATTGAAAGCGAGGTTTGATAGTATGGAAGAAACCCTGGAAAGCATTTTTCGAGTCATGATTTTATTGTTCAGGAAACTCACGATATAGCCTGTGATGCAGGCTGCTATCAGAGAGCCTTCTCTGACTCCTTCGATCCGTTGAGTGAAGATCAGTGATAAAATGATGGCGACCGTTACTAAAGTGAAATCAAAAATGACCTTGAATTTTCCGAACTCTTTATTGTAACGGCGGGCGGCGTAGTTGACGAATCCTTCTGCACTCATCATCGCAACCTGGGGTTTGATTTCTAATACGACACCAATAGACTGGATGAGACAACCCAACAGTAACAGCGCAATCGACGTTATATAATTGGATGGATGCAGGTCTTCAGTGAGTGCCATATTGAAATCTATGAATGTTGAAAATATGAACGAAAATGGAATTTGCAACAGGATAGATATTTGGTCTTGACGGCTTTTCGTCCCTCGGATTAACCAGAACTGTCCTAGTATCAGCAATACGTTTACGATAAAGGTACAGGTCCCTAAAGAAAGAGGGCTGTTGAGGCTTAACACATAATTTACACTTGAAATAGGAGTCGTTCCTAAAGCGGAATGTATAATCAGGACGATTCCTGCAGCTAAAAAATATAATCCAATGACAAATACCAAATACTTTTTTAAAATCGTTTTTATATCCATATCTCCCGACAACATTTAATTACTTTCTTGCTTGGAGCAATATAAGTGTACGCAAAGGTCGCTATTTTTTCGTGAAGAGATTCTGATTTAGTATGAAAAAACGTTATCCATCGAAGCGATTGTTACTATTTGTCAGTCGACTCTTGGGAAAGATTTTGTACCTTTAGAGCAATTAAAAGGGTATCTTATGTTTGAAAGTTTTGATTTTCAGCAAATGATCAGTGCATTCATTGTGTTATTTGCTGTGATTGATATTATTGGTTCCATTCCAATTATTATTAATTTGAAAGAAAAGGGTAAGGACGTGAATGCTATGAAGGCAACGGTTATCTCTTTTTTGTTGATGATCGGGTTCTTCTACGCAGGCGATGTCCTGCTACGGCTTTTCCATGTGGATATCGAATCGTTTGCAGTGGCAGGTTCGTTTGTTATTTTCCTGTTATCATTGGAAATGATACTCGATATAGAAATCTTTAAAAATCAGGGACCGATAAAGGAGGCGACACTGGTTCCGTTGGTCTTTCCTTTACTGGCGGGTGCCGGTTCGTTTACCACATTATTATCTTTGAGGGCGGAGTATGCTAATGTCAATATTGTGATAGCCTTAATACTGAATATGATATGGGTCTATTTTGTCGTTCGCATGACAGCCCGTATCGAACGCTTTTTTGGAAAAGGCGGAATCTATATTATCCGGAAGTTCTTCGGTATTATTTTGTTGGCGATATCAGTCCGCTTGTTTACCGTTAATATCAATCTTCTGATAGAAGCTTTGCAGGGGCATTGAAAAGGGGGTTACAGAGTTTCCTTTTTGCTTTCTATCTGTTCCTTGTTTTTACAGGAGGCAGGTGAGTAACTGTAGTCTCCTGCAAACTGATGAGGCATTAGTTCGACGGGCTTCACTGCAATTTTGCCACCTTTTTGGGTGAATACCAGGCATTGATTGTTAAGTTTCCGTTCTTGCAGGTCGAATACCAGATTCGGATTGAAGTGTTGCCCGTTTACCCGTACTTCAAAATGAAGGTGTTCCGTCGTAGCTCTTCCTGTGCGTCCGGTCAGTGCAATCGGTTGTCCGGCTTTTACATAGTCTCCCGGCTTGACCAGATTTTTGGAGTTATGGCTATAGACTGTTTCCAATCCGTTGTAATGGCGTACAACAATTACGTTTCCGTATGCATAATAAGGCTTAGCTAGACGGACGATTCCGTCGAATGCTGATATGATCGTATCATTGGCGCAAGTTTTCAAATCTACACCCGAATGGTGTTTTCTACGTCCGGCATATGGAGAGATTACTTTTGCGCCGGGTAAAGGGAAAGCATAGTCTTCTTTCTGTATCAGGCTTAAATCGATAAGCATCGAATTCTCATCTGCCATCAGGAGCGGATCCGTTACGGCAATATCATTTTTTTCTCTGTTGGAGAAGTTTATTGTTATATTTTTGCGGGGAGATGTTTGTTCGTACAGTTTCGGTTCTTCCGGAAACAGAAAAGCAAAATCTGTGTTTGGAAGAGGAATATCCGTTGTTGGCAGGACCAGGATTGATTCCTGCTGCGGGGCAGGCTGCGTTTGAGCCGTCCACAAAGAATGGCATGCGCTTAACACTAGTAATAATATGACTGACAATATGCTGTAGTGTGTTTTAGACATTTTGTAAAATTATTGACACTACAAAAATAGGAAAAAAAGTGAAACGGGAGAGAGGTAAAATGAAAAAGGCGTCCGAAAAAGAATCAGACGCCTTTCAATGCCAAACTATTTGTGATTACTCGTCACTCATTATTTGAATAAAGAACAGGCAATACCCAGTTCTAAACCACGCAATTCAGCCAAACTACGCAAACGACCGATACAGGAATAACCTGGATTAGTCTTCTTGTGCAAGTCATCGATCATCTGATGCCCGTGATCCGGACGCATAGCGATTGAGCAATCGCGTTCCTGCTCGATTTCAAGAAGGGCTTTCATTACTTCATAAACGTTCACGTCTCCTTCCAGCAGGTTTGCTTCGAAGAAGTTTCCGGCTTCATCGCGTTTGGTACTACGTATATGGACGAAGTCGATACGGTCACCGAACCGTTTCATCATACCGGCTAGGTCATTATCTCCACGAACACCGAATGAGCCGGTACAGAGGCATAAACCATTGCTTTTGTTTGGTACGGCTTCGATCAACTTGCGGAAATCCTCTTCAGTGCTCAAAATACGGGGCAAGCCTAAGATCGAGTAGGGAGGATCATCCGGATGGATAACCATACGTGCGCCTACTTCGTCGGCAACCGGAGTAATCTCTTTCAGGAAATAAATCAAGTTGGCGCGGAGTCTTTCCGCATCAATGTCTTTGTAACGATCCAGTTCGGCCCGGAACTGATCCAATGTGAAACTTTCCTCGGAGCCGGGCAGACCAGCGATCATGTTGCGTACTAGCAGTGCTTTGTCATCTTCGCTCATCTCGTCAAAACGGGCTTTTGCGATTGCTTTTTCTTCGTCTGTATATTCCTGTTCTGCAGCAGGGCGTTTCAGGATGTAGAGATCGAAAGCCATAAAAGCTGCACGTTCGAAACGTAATGCTTTAGAGCCGTCAGGCATGGTGTAAGCCAAGTTTGTACGGGTCCAGTCCAGAACCGGCATAAAATTGTAAGTAATCACACGGATGTCACATGCAGCCAAGTTACGGATACTTTCTTTATAGTTGTCGATATATTTCTGGAAGTCTCCGCTTTGTGTTTTGATATGTTCGTGTACGGGAACACTTTCCACTACGCTCCAGCGTAAGCCGGCTGCTTCGATCATATCCTTGCGTTTCTGTATTTCTTCGACAGTCCATACTTCTCCGTTCGGGATATGATGCAAGGCATTTACAATTCCGGTAGCGCCGGCTTGGCGGATATCGGAAAGACTAACAGGATCGTTCGGTCCGTACCAGCGCCATGTTTGTTCACATAAATACATAATGTCTTGTTTTTAATTGTGAGATTAAATAGAGAATGCATCAAAACCACCGTCTACGATAGCGATTGTTCCGGTTACGAATTTGGAAGCGTCGCTGATCAAGTATTGGATTGTACCAAATAATTCATCCGGTGTACCCAGACGTCTGAACGGAGTATGTGCAATGACAGATTCAGCACGTGGAGTGTAAGATCCGTCCGGATTTGTCATCAAAGTACGGTTCTGTTCCGTCAGGAAGAATCCCGGAGCAATTGCATTTACACGCAAACCTTCTCCGAATTTGATCGCCAGTTCACCGGCCAGGTATTTAGTCAGGTTGGAAATGGCGGCTTTGGCAGCACCATAACCCACGACGCGGGTAAGCGGGCGCAAGGCGGATTCGGAAGAGAAGTTAACGATAGCACCTTCTCTTTGGTTAGCCATTACATCGGCAAATACCATTGTCGGGAGAACTGTTCCGAACAGGTTCAGGTCTACCACCTTACGGAAAGCGTCGATGTTCAGGTCGAAAATCGTGCTGTCCGGTCCGATGGTCGCGCCAGCCATATTACCGCCGGCTGCATTCAGCAATGCATCGATGCGACCATATTTGGCCAGGATATCTTTTTTGTTCTGTTCCAGAATTTCTTTGTTTAATACGTCGGTCAGGAAGAAGCTTGCTTCTCCTCCTTTAGCTTTGATGTCGGCTACAATTTGTTCACCAACTTCGGCTGCACGGTCAAGAATAACGATTTTAGCACCTTCTTCAGCAAGATGACCAGCAATACCTCTGCCTAAGATCCCGGCTCCACCGGTAATAATGACAACTTTGTCTTTAACGCAAAATAAATTAGCCATATTTTTATTGTTTATGATTGTGATAATTTCATTGTTACTATCTTATTGTGCTCGCGCACACATTGGGCACAAAAGTATAGTATTTATTTATCAAACAAAAAGAAAACGGATAAAAAATACCTTTTTATGTTTTCAAATATAATTGTTATAGTATTTGATATTCTCTTTCATCAGGATATCAATCGGCATATAATTGATCTGTTCCACTTTTTCTTTGAGGACTAAATGGCGGAATAGTGCCCGTATGCAATTGAATCCCTGCACTTCCGGCCGTTGGGCGATCAGGTGCGTGATGGAACCGTCATTTAGGCAAGTGATATTCGGGTCTATCACATCATAGCCGATCAATCTGAAATTCTCTCCTTTATCACGGAAGTATTTTCCCAGTAAGTGGGCACGGGAATTGAATATGATACCTGCGTTCACCTCCTTATGCTCTTCTAAGAAAGTATTCAGTATGCTTATGTTCTTTTCCGGTTCGTCGGCATGTAATTGTACAGAATAGATACGTCCGTTATAGTTCTTTTCTGCCAGATAAGTCCTGAAGCCTTCCTCGCGTTTCATGACCTGGGTTACCTGCATTTCTCCTTTGCGGATAAAGCGGAAGATTGCGATATTTTCGGTCGGGTTGATTTGTTCGTATAGCAAACGGCCGGCAATGTATCCGGAATCATACGAGTTGGTTCCGTAATAGGCCACGCAATTGGTGTTTTCAATGAATGCGTCTATCAGTATGTAAGGTATTTGTAACTGATCCAGCCGGGATGCCAACTTGACGACACTGTCATGGAACTGTGTTGCAATCACGACTCCCTGACAGTCGGCTTTTTCGATCCTGGGAATGAGCTCGTCGAAACTGCTTTTGTCGTATTGATTGAAGCACATACGTTCGACTTCTACGTTGTAGCTGAAAAGTTCCTGCTCTGCTTTATCTATTCCTTCGCAAAGTTTATCCCAATATTCGCCTTTTGCAAAAGAAGGAGTCAGTGTGATAAAATGGTAGTTCTTTTTTAGTGCAAGGGAACGGGCTATCAGGTTCGGGTGATAGTCTATTTCTTTTAAAACTTTTTCTACTTTTTTCTGTGCCTCTTCGGATACTTTGCCTCGGTTGTGCAATATGCGGTCGACGGTTCCGGTCGAAACTCCGGACATCTCTGCAATGTCTTTGATTCTATATGTCTTACCCATAGATCGGAAAGCTATACAGCCCGCAGAATGTTTATTTTTGCGGGCTGTTGTCTATTTATGATTTGATATTATAGTTGTTGTACTTCTTCTTCTGTTGAAATCGTATTTAATTTTCTGAATGTGTAGCACTGCATCATATAGATAAGAGGAACGGCGACAAAGAGTCCGACGAAGAACAAGATGCAACCGACGATCGCAGTGCCGATCATGGCCAACAGTAATAAAAACAACGGCATCCCCTGTCCTTTAGTCAAGTCCCAGCTTTTTTGCAGTGATTCTATAATTCCGCAGTCTTCCTCTACGATATAGGCAGAATAAAATTGCAGGCGGATAGCCAGATAGATACCCGGAACAATCAGTAAGAATATTCCGATAGCCACTGCGATCCCCATAATGATACTGGCAATAAGATAAGTGAAGATTTTACGGGATTGCTGCCCGTATGCGGAAAACTGTGGTTCTTCTCCATCCATTGTCTGGAACAGATTTTTTATGTAGCCCAACATGAAAGCACTGGATATGACGGCACTGATCAGATTCACGATGATCTTACCGACCATCGAACCTTGCGCTGGCATACCGAACAGACTAATGATTGATGACAGGATAAAATATCCGATAAACAGCCCTACCAGTACCCAGATCTGAGATTTAGTGTACTTCCATGAAGTGCCGAACACTTCCGATATCATAAACTTTGGTTCCATATGAATTGATTATTTAGGTTATATAAGCCGTAAAATTAGGATAAATTATTGAATAAACAAATTCTGTGTTAAAATTATGTATCAATTTAAACGAATATATTTTCGATTGGTCAAATTCTCAATATATCTCTGATACAGAAATATAAAATAAGCAATTTTTTAGTATAAAAGATTGTATAAACGGAAAAAGTACAACAAAAAGATTCTACATTTGTACGCTTTTTATGAGGAATAGGCTATGAACCCATAAGTTTAGGACAGCATCGTTGTGGAATTTTTTTTACTATGGATGCAGCGGATCTCACCCGTTGCGATGGCTTTTTGATGGCCTTCTAATGACTAAAAACAAGAATAGTATAGAAGATATATAATAATGAATATGGATAAACAAATGTTGAGAACTACTATTACCCAATTAAGGCAAATTGCATTGTTTGCAGTAGGGGTATCTTTATTAACCGCTTGCGGGAACAATCAAAGCGGTATGAAGTTAGGGGATAATGAATTTGCTGTCCTTGCTGTCAATTCGACAACGAGCGACCAGACAACATCCTATCCGGCGACGATCAGAGGAACGCAGGATATTGAGGTACGCCCCCAGGTTTCGGGTTTTATCGTTAAGTTATGTGTGGATGAAGGAGCAACAGTTCGTAAAGGGCAGGCTTTGTTCCAGATCGATCCGACCCAGTATGCTGCTGCGGTCGGACAGGCAAAAGCGGCTGTCGAGATGGCTAAAGCCAATGTCGCTACTTTGACCCTGACCGAAAAGAATAAAAAGGCTTTGTTCGATCAGAAGATTATCAGTGATTTTGAGTATCAGACAGCGGTCAACCAGCTTATGTCTGCCAAGGCAAGCCTGGCTCAGGCAGAAGCATCTTTGGTAAGCGCAAATCAGAATTTATCTTTCTGTACGGTGACAAGCCCGTCGAATGGCGTTGTCGGTACATTTCCGTACCGTATCGGAAGTCTGGTCAGCCCTTCTGTTTCGCAGCCGTTGACAACCGTATCCGAAATCAACGACGTGTATGTTTATTTTTCTATGACGGAGAAAGAGCTGCTGCGTCTGACAAGAGCCGGGGGCACTTTGAAAGAACAGCTGGAAAAGATGCCGGCTGTCCGCTTGCAGCTGTCTGACGGCACAACTTATCAGTCGGAAGGCAAGATCGATGCCGTTAGCGGTGTAATCGACCAGTCAACCGGGTCTGTCAGCATGCGTGCTGTTTTCCCGAATGATAAAAATATATTGAGAAGCGGCGGTACCGGCAACATCATATTCCCATACACGATGGATGGGATTATTATTATCCCTCAGTCCGCTACTGTCGAAATCCAGGACAAAAAGTTTGTTTTCGTCTTGCAGGCGGACAATTCCGTGAAGAATACGGAGATTCAGATCTCTAATCTGGATGACGGTAAGAATTACCTGGTGACAAATGGTTTGAAATCCGGTGACAAAATCGTGATTGAAGGCGTACAGAACCTCCATGACGGCCAGGCTATCCAGCCGATCACGCCGGAACAGCAGAAAGCGAAATATGATCAGGCCTTGAAAGATCAGAACGAAGGTAATCTGAAGACCGCTTTTAATTAATAACTTCCATTTGTTCGTTAAAAACAGAAGATATGAAATTAGATAGATTTATAAACCGCCCGGTGCTCTCAACGGTGATCTCCATCTTGATTGTCATACTGGGTATATTAGGCTTGCTGTCCTTGCCTATTACCCAATATCCGGATATTGCCCCTCCAACCGTTTCGGTGAAAGCTACTTATACGGGGGCAAACGCACAGACGGTATTGAATAGTGTGATTGCGCCGCTGGAAGATCAGATCAATGGTGTGGAGAACATGATGTACATGACTTCGTCGGCTTCGAATAACGGATCGGCCGAAATCTCCATTTATTTTAAACAGGGTACCGATCCTGACATGGCTGCCGTCAATGTGCAGAATCGTGTTTCGATGGCACAAGGTTTGCTGCCGGCCGAAGTAACTCAGATCGGTGTGACGACTCAGAAACGTCAGAACTCCATGTTGATCGTGTTCTCTGTTTATGATGCCGAGGACCGTTACGACCAGCGATTTATCGAGAACTATGCCAAGATCAACCTGATTCCGGAAGTACAGCGTGTACCAGGTGTGGGGGATGCGAATGTGTTAGGAACCGACTACTCCATGCGTATTTGGTTGAAGCCGGATGTGATGGCACAATATAAACTGGTTCCGAATGACGTTGCAGGTGTCTTGGCTGAGCAGAACGTGGAAGCCGCTCCTGGTTCGTTTGGTGAACGGGGTAACCAGAGTTTCCAGTATACGATCCGTTATAAGGGACGTTTGCAGGAAGTAAGCGAATTTGAGAACATGGTCGTGAAAGCTTTGCCGGATGGTGAAGTGCTCCGTTTGAAAGATATCGCCGATATCGAATTGGGACGTCTGACTTATAACTTTGTCAATAAAGTAAACGGTCATAGTGCCGTAACCTGTATCGTTTATCAGATGGCAGGAACCAATGCGACGGAAACCATCAATAATATCCAGAACCTGCTGGAAGAAACAGAAAAGATATTGCCTCCGGGCTTGAAGATCGACGTCGGTATGAATGCCAACGACTTCTTGTACGCTTCTATTCACGAGGTGCTCAAGACATTGATTGAAGCTTTCATCCTGGTATTCATCGTTGTGTATATCTTCTTGCAGGATTTACGTTCGACTTTGATTCCGGCTATCGCGATCCCGGTAGCATTGATCGGTACGTTCTTCATGCTATCGCTGATCGGCTTTAGCTTGAACTTGCTGACTCTTTGTGCTATGGTGCTCGCCATTGCGATCGTGGTCGATGATGCGATCGTGGTCGTCGAGGGTGTCCATGCCAAGCTGGATCAGGGATACAAATCAGCGAAACTGGCTTCTATCGATGCCATGAACGAGCTGGGCGGTGCTATCGTCTCCATTACGTTGGTCATGATGTCCGTGTTTATTCCGGTAAGTTTCATGAGCGGTACGGCCGGTACATTCTATCGCCAGTTCGGTTTGACGATGGCTATCTCGATCGGTTTGTCTGCATTGAACGCCTTGACGCTGAGTCCGGCTCTGTGTGCGATGTTCTTGAAGCCGCACGAAGAAGGGCATGAGAAGAAATCGACTTTCGTCTCCCGTTTCCACTCTTCTTTCAATGCCGCATACGACTCTTTGCTGAACAGCTATAAAAAACGTGTTGTATTCTTTATCCAAAAGAAATGGCTTTCGTTCGGTATCGTTGCCGGATGTATCGTCCTGCTTGTTGTTTTGATGAATGTGACCCCGACAGGTATGGTTCCGAATGAAGATACCGGTACGATCATGGGAGCGGTGACGCTGCCTCCGGGAACTTCCCAGGAACGTACGATAGAGGTGATGAACAAGGTGGACAGCCTGATCGCTGCCGACCCGGCAGTCAAATCGCGTACGGCCATTATTGGTTTCAGCTTTATCGGTGGCCAGGGGCCTTCATACGGTTCGTTCATTATCAAGTTGAAAGATTGGGAAGAACGTTCCATGATGCAGAGTTCGGATATTGTGTATGGCAGTTTGTTCATGCGTGCGCAAAAGATTGTGAAGGATGCACAGGTGCTGTTCTTTACTCCGCCTATGATCCCAGGGTATTCCGCATCCAGTGATATCGAGTTGAACATGCAGGATAAGACTGGTGGTGATCTGGAAAAATTCTTCGATGTGACGAAGCAATATATGGCTGCTTTGACAGCGCGTCCTGAAATCAAGTCGGCACAGAGTACCTTCAACCCTAACTTCCCGCAGTATATGATCGATATCGATGCGGCTGCCTGTAAGAAAGTAGGGATCAGTCCGAGTGATATTCTGGCAACCATGCAGGGATATTACGGTGGTTTGTATGCCTCCAACTTCAACCGTTTCGGTAAGATGTACCGTGTGATGGTCCAGGCTGATCCGGCTTTGCGTACCAATTTGGAATCGTTGAAGAATATCAAAGTCCGCAATGGAAACGAAATGGCTCCAATCTCGCAGTTCGTGTCTATCAAGAAAGTGTATGGACCGGATATTATCAACCGTTTCAATATGTATACATCTATTAAAGTGATGGTTGCGCCGGCGGATGGATACACCAGTGGCCAGGCATTGAAAGCAATCGAGGAGGTTGCCGGTACGACACTTCCGACCGGTTTCGGATACGAGTTGGGTGGTATGGCGCGTGAAGAGGCTGAAACCAGCGGCAGCACGACCGGTTTGATCTTCCTGCTCTGTTTCGTATTCGTTTATTTGCTGCTGAGCGCCCAGTATGAAAGTTATATTCTGCCATTGGCTGTATTGCTTTCCATTCCGTTCGGTTTGATGGGTAGCTTCCTGTTCGTACAGGGATGGGCTGCTTTGGGTAATATCCCGGCTTTGAAGATGATCTTAGGTACGATGTCCAACAATATCTATATGCAGATCGCCTTGATCATGTTGGTCGGTTTGTTGGCGAAGAACGCCATCCTGATCGTAGAGTTTGCCCTCGACCGTCGCCGTATGGGTATGAGTATCACGTGGGCTGCCGTTTTAGGTGCTGCCGCTCGTCTACGTCCTATCCTGATGACATCGTTGGCTATGGTAGTCGGTCTGTTGCCTATGATGTTCGCGTTCGGTGTAGGTGCTCACGGTAACCGTACTTTGGGTACTGCCGCCATCGGAGGTATGTTCATCGGTATGATCTTCCAGATTTTTATTGTTCCGGTTTTGTTTGTGGTATTCCAGTACTTGCAGGAGAAATTCAAACCTATCGAATGGGAAGATTTGGATAACAGCGATATGAATACGGAAATAGAACAGTACGCAAAAACAAAATAAGAGATGACAATGAAGAAAGAGATTATATATATGGTATGTGCAACCGCTCTTTTGAGCAGTTGCCATATCTATAAAGCATATGACCGTCCGGATACGATCGAAACTTCCGGTATCTACCGTGATCCGGTCTCTGCCACCGACACGTTGGCAGCAACAGATACGGCCAATATGGGAAACCTGCCCTGGAAGGAAGTTTTTCGTGATCCTAAATTGCAGGCCTTGATCGAAGAGGGATTGGCAAACAATGTGGATATGCAAGCCGCTATCCTGAGGGTAGAGGAGGCCAAATTGTTGTTGACTTCCGCTCGCCTGTCTTTCCTCCCTTCTTTGAATCTGGCTCCGCAAGGAACCATAACCAAAATGGAAAATACGGGGTATGTAAAAGCCTATACCTTGCCGGCGGCAGCCAGCTGGGAAGTCGATTTGTTAGGTAAACTATTGAATGCGAGCCGCGGGCAGAAAGCCGCTTATTTGCAGAGCCAGTACACGCAGCAAGCGATACGCTCGCAGCTGATCGGCGGAATCGCCAATGCCTACTTCACTCTGTTGATGTTGGACCGCCAGGTGGAGATTACTTCCAAGACGGTAGATATCTACAAAGAAAATGTGCGGGCTATGGAGGCGATGAAGGTTGCCGGCATGACAACAGAAGCCGCAGTCGTCCAGATGCGTGCCGTGTACCATCAGGTATCCGGTTCGTTGATCGAACTGAAGCGTCAGGTGCGTGAAGTGGAGAACTCCTTATCTGTATTGCTAGCGAAAGCACCGCAGCCCATCGACCGCAGTACGCTTGAAGACCAGGTGATGCCAGAAGAGCTGATGGCTGGTGTTCCTTTGCAGTTGTTGGAAAACCGTCCGGATGTGAAGGTGGCCGAGATGACATTGGCCAGCGCTTATTATACGACCAATAAGGCCCGTGCCGCTTTTTATCCGGGAATCAATATTACGGCGACAGCCGGTTGGACGAATGGTTCGGGTGTTACGGTTTCCAATCCGGGACAGTTTATGTTTCAGGCGTTGGCTTCGTTGGCACAGCCTATCTTTAACAATGGTAAGCTGGTGGCCAACCTGAAAATCTCAAAAGCGGAAGAACAGATTGCCAAGATGAACTACCAGCAGACGATTCTGGAAGCGGGAAAGGAAGTGAGTGACGCTTTGCATCTTTATGATGCTACCAATAGAAAACTTATCCAGGACAAGGCTCAGATAGAAGAGTTGGAAAAGGCGGTAACCTATACTAATGCTTTGTTCCAATCCGGACAGTCCACTTATCTGGAAATTCTTTCTGCCCAGCAGAGTCTGCTCAGTGCGCAGTTGACGGAAGTCTCCGACAATGTCCAGCGTATGCAGGCTGTTATCAATTTATATAGTGCCGTCGGTGGCGGAAGAGAGTAAAAAGCAATTGACAATTTAAAAGGAGATTATTATGATTAGTCCGTTAGCTTATGTAGATGCAAGCGCGAAGTTAGGAGCGAACGTAACCGTCCATCCGTTTGCATACATCGATAAGAATGTAGAAATCGGTGATGACTGCGAGATCATGCCTCATGTCAGTATCATGAGTGGAACCCGTATGGGAAAGAGGAACCGCATCTTCAATGGTGCTGTCATTGCTGCCGAACCGCAGGATTTTAACTATAAGGGAGATGATACGATCGTCGAAATCGGAGATGACAATGTGATCCGTGAAAACGTAGTGATCAACCGTGCGACCAATTCTGGCGGGAAGACGATTATCGGTAATGGCAATTTCCTGCATGAAGGCGTGCATGTTTCCCACGACACGCATATCGGTAATCACAGTGTGTTCGGATACGGGAGCAAGATTTCCGGCAACTGCATGATTGAAGATTATGTGATTTTCGGAGGTAACGTGCTGGTGAGCCAGGGATGTCGTGTCGGAACCTGGTCGATGACGCAGACCGGTTGCCGCTTCCGCAAGGATGTGCCTCCTTATATCGTGGCTGCATTGGAGCCGACGACCTATTACGGGGTAAACTCCGTAATCCTGATGCATGAAGGCATGAGCGAAAAGATCGTAAAACATATCAGTCATGCTTACCGTATCATCTATCAAGGTAACGCCAGTATATTCGATGCCTTGCTGATGATTAAGGACCAGGTGCCGATGAGCGACGAAATCCAGCATATCATCGACTTCATCAGTGCTTCGAAATTGGGCATCATCAAATAAAATAGGATTATCCGACAGAAAAGAAAGAGTTGTTCTTTATGGAGCAGCTCTTTTTTTATTTATCTTTGTTGAGTTTTATATTCTCAATGTCTAATCTAAAAATGAAATGTAACATGAAAAACTTATTTAAATCGTTTGTGGTTCTTTTAGCAGTTATGGCTGCTGTCCCTTCTTTTGCGCAAAAAGCGAATAACACGTTGACTGAAAAAGAAAAGAAACAAGGTTGGACTTTGCTGTTCAACGGGAAAGATTTTACCGGTTGGAGACAATGCAACAATACCGGTATGGCCCCGAACTGGGTAATCGAAGACGAGGCGATGAAAGTCTTTACCGCTCCGGGCAAAAAACCTGGACACGGTGCAGGAGGCGATATCCTGTATAAGGAAAAGAAGTTCAAGAACTTTGAGCTATCTGTAGATTGGAAAACCAGTAAAATGGGAAATTCAGGTATCTTCTATTATGTACGCGAAGTTCCGGGCAAACCGATCTATTATGCAGCTCCCGAAGTACAGGTTCTGGATAATGTGGATGCAACCGACAACAAGCTGGCAAACCACCTTGCCGGTTCTTTGTATGATATGCTCCCTGCCGATCCGATGCCGGCGAATGGAACACGATCGTGATCAAGGTGAAGGATGGCAAAGTGACGCATACCCAGAATGGAAAGGAGGTCGTTCAGTATACTTTGTGGAGCAAAGAATGGGATGATATGGTTGCCAATAGCAAATTCAAAGATTTCCAAGGCTTCCAGGAAGGCATTTCCCATGAAGGGTATATCGGCTTGCAGGATCATGGTTATCCGATCTGGTTCCGCAATATCAAGATTCGGGAATTGAAGTAAGTTATGGTTTAAATCTGCTAATTTAAGTGACAATTGGCATGCTTCTATTGCCAAACAGCCTGCTCATAGACCTTTTGCCTTTAGTCGAAAACCTTTTCGCCCTTGGTCAAAAGCCCTTTCGACACAGGTCAAAAACCTTTTCGACTAAGGGCGAAAAGGTAAGGAGTGGTAGAAATAGCTGTTAATACCTGTGTATTTGTTGATTAATTGATATTGTAGTATCCTTGTTTTTCATTTAATATATATAGGTGGATGTGAAGATGGGGGCATGGCCAACCCGAATCTGGGCGAGACAGGTGAAGGCAAATTTTTGAGGTGAAGGCAGTCCGGTTGTCTGCCTTCACCCTTGTATGACATGATAATCGAAAGGTGTCAAAGGTGGGTGAAGTTGAAATGATTCATATCTGCCTAAAAATGAACTTATATCATTTAATATGAACTATAAGATGGAGAAGGTGTATAGACAAAAGAAGGTGTGTCAAAATTCTCACCTTCTTTTTTATGCCCAAAGCCCCGACTTTCACAAGCTGGGGCTTTGTTATAACCTGAA
>NZ_JAHPXO010000057.1:0-17996 GCF_019041495.1 Parabacteroides sp. MSK.9.14 | reverse complement strand
CCGGATTCAACAAAAACTCTGTTCTAACGAATCATTATCCAATATCTATAATCGTGAGAGTATGGCAAATCATAGCAGTTTACACCGTTGATTCAGTGGCTAAAATGCAAGATCCATCATAATTGCCACGCTATCTCCATTTGCTTGATTCCGTGCAGTATACCTACTTCCTTTGTTGCCGATAACAGGTCTATGTGCGCACTGAGACCACTGTATAAACCGATTGAAATTCAAAGATTATGGCAACAAAGAAAAGTTTTAGCAAAAAGCAATGGGAAGCCATGACCGATACGGAAATGTCGCAGCTTCTTCCCGATGGTGAAAACCTTGAAAGCACAGAAGAATCGTTTACTGGCGATGTCGGTATCAAAACTCCATTAACCGTTACGGAACAATCCGAAATCCAATCCGGCAATCTGCAAATGCCGATGGGGGAAAGACGGGACATTTTCGACACCCCGTTGTCGGGTTAGCAGCCGACAACGCAGGTTGTCATTGGACGAATACCGTACCGCTTTTCTGCAAGTCCCGAAAATCAAAGACCGCAAACCCGTATTTGTCAGTTGCGAGATACGTGACAGGCTTGACGAGTTTGTCCGCAAACTCGTCAAGCCGCAGAATGAGTGTTTCGGGACTTCTTGAAAACATCGCCCGGCAACATCTTGAAATCTACTCGGAAGAGTTCGAGCAGTGGCGTAAATTATAACATATGCCCGATGAAAAATGTCTCTGCACGCTGCATTACTACCGTCAGGCATCCTTGAATCCCTCCAATCGGAGTGAGGAGTGAAACGTCTGTTTCGGGGAGGGAGCGAGGTTATCTTTCGGGATGCCCGAAAAACCTCGCTCCACTTTCACAAGTGGAAGTAATCCGCTCCCAACGGTCGCAGATTGTAAGAAATACCTAGACAGTAAAATGACTGATCACAATAAACCAAGTAACATGAGCAATAAAGACAGGAGCAAACCGAGAGGGAGACCGAAAGCAAGCAGTTTCCGCAAACTCTCCAAATCAGTGACGGTGAAATTCTCCAAGCCGGACTACGACAGACTATGTCTTCGCAGCAGACAGGCGAACAGGACGCTTGCGGAATACATCAGGGATTCCACGTTCAATGCACAGATTGTGGCCAAGCACTCTCCGGAGGAAGCGGCCACCATGCGCAATCTTGTGGGAATGGCGAACAACCTGAACCAGCTTACAAAGTTGTCGCATCAGGTGGGAATCAATCGTACTAAGAATATACTGATGGAATTGCTTGAAAAACTGAAAGCGATAATGAACGAGTATAAATCATCGGAAAGGAGGCTGCTATGATTGGCAAGATAAAGAAAGGAAAATCCTTTGGCGGCTGCATCCGCTACGTGATGGGCAAAGACAATGCTGAAATCATCGCTTCCGATGGTGTATTGTTGGGCAATATCCGTGAAATAACGGACAGTTTCAACTACCAGCGTATGCTTAATCCGAAGATAAAACAGCCTGTCGGACACATCGCTTTGAGTTTCAAACCCGAAGACAAGCCAAGACTCACAAATGAGTTTATGGCTAAAATCGCAATGGAATACATGGATTTGATGGGCATAAAAGACACTCAATTCATATTGGTAAGGCATAATAACACAGACAATCCGCATTGTCATTTGGTCTATAACCGTATCGGATATGACGGCAAAGTGATTTCCTCACAAGGTGATTACAAGCGTAATGAGATTGCCACGAAGAAACAGAAAGACAAGTACAGACTGACATATGCCGAGGATAAAGGTAAGACCAATGTGAAGAAACTTCGCCCGGCAGATCGTGTGAAATACGAGATTCACAATGCAGTGAAGAAAGCATTAAAGTCCTCCAAGACATGGAAAGAGTTCAATGACAACTTAGCCGGACAAGGTGTCAAACTGGAGTTTGTAAAAAGAAGTCGTGAGATAAAGACACTGAATGACATTCAGGGAATCCGTTTTACCAAAGACGGTCTGACATTCAAGGCTTCGCAAATCAGCAGGGATTTCAGTTTTGCCAGACTCAATGCCAAATTAAGTTGGAACAAGTCCGGATCGGGGCAAGAATTCGAACCTGAAAAAACGCAACAAGAGCCTACCCTATTAATGGAACAACAGCAAAGTCCGCAAGACAACGGTTTGCTTGAAGGTGGATTGGGACTTTTCCTGCCATCGGATAATAATCCGCAGGACGAGCAAATTCCGTATGACGAGTTGCTTCGCAGGCGGAAGAAAAAGAAACGTAAGAAAGGGTTGGGTTTGTAGCTCAATCAATAGTAGATAAAAACATAACAATTAAAAATCAGAGACATGAAAAATGAAGAATATATTGAAAGCATCTACGGGTGCTTGGAAAGAATCGAGAACAAGATAAACGGGTTATCCATACCCCAATCGGCAAATGGAAAATCCGAAGTAAACAATGGAGTAAGTGAATCTTCATTACTGGAGGTCAAACAGGATTTGGATACCGTTAAAACGGCATTCAAACGAGTCATGGAAGCCCTTGTCATGATTAAAACAGATACCGCGAACATGCTGAAACGTGATTCAACCTCGGACAAGTTTTCGGGGTTGTTATCAGAATTTAGGAATGCACAACTGCAAAACTTTGAATCGCAGAAGAATCTATTGGAACGGTTTACAGCAACGGAAACACGCAATTTGCAACAGGTGGTAGAAAAAGTGGAAATGCTTTCGGCATCCGTCAAAGGGAGAATGAGCAAGCCCGATAAGGTCAGGCACTTGTTTGTCTTCGACCTTGCCTCCAAGCCGACCTGGGCGTTGCTTATGGTCAATATGTTTCTTTTTGCCGCATTCGGTTCAGCCCTTTATTTCGCCCGACAACCGGATTATGACCGTATCGACAATGACTTGAAGTATCGCTACATCAAGATGAAAGGTGAGGCTTCGCCTGAACAACTAATGGATCTTGAAGATGTTTTCGGTATCAATCGAAACAATACCAAAATCTACCAAATGCGTAATGATGTGGAAGCCTATGAGGATGCGGTTAGAAAGCAAGCAGCTCTTTCTGAGCAAGCACGATTGAAGGAACAAGCAGCCAAAGAATTGAACAGCAAGGCAAAGTTTATCAAAGACAAGGCTATTACGGATAAACCTAAAAAGTGAGCGTATGGCAAGTATCAAAGTAAAATTCAGACCTTCTACAATAGCCGGTAAGGAGGGTACAATCTATTATCAAGTCATTAAGAATCGAATAATCCGTCAGCTAAAGACGGATTACCGACTTTTTACACACGAGTGGAACGATAATAACGGTTCAATCATAATAGGTTCTGAAAACCGATATGATTTTCTGCAGTCGATTCAGGAGCGAATAAACTGGGACATTAAGCGATTACAATCTATCATAAGCAGATTTGAAAATAAGCATGTTATATACACTGCTGATGATATAATCATCACATTTCAGAAAGCAGCAGAAGAACAGTCTTTATTTAATTTCATGAGTGGCATTATTGCAAAGCTAAAACAAATGGGCAAGCATAGAACTTCGGAAACCTATCAGGCTACACTCAGAAGTTTCATGCAATTCCATGAGAGTAAAGATGTATTGTTGGATGAGATCTGTTCAGACTTGATGCTGATGTACGAGGCATGGTTGCACAATAGAGGCTTGACCAAGAACAGCAGTTCGTTCTATATGAGAATATTGCGAGCTGTCTATAATCGTGCCGTTGAAAAAGAATTGACGGAACAGAAACACCCTTTCAAGCACGTTTATACGGGCATAGGGAAGACGGTAAAACGTGCCATCCCGTTGAAAGCCATCAAACACATCAAGGAACTTGACCTGACCTTGAAACCGCATTTGGACTATGCCAGGGATATGTTCCTCTTCTCCTTTTATACCCGTGGTATGTCATTCATTGATATGGCCTACCTGAAAAAATCAGACTTGAAGAATGGGGTTATCATGTATCGGAGAAGAAAAACAGGGCAGCAACTCACAGTAAAGTGGGAGAAGTGCATGGAAGACATTATCGCCAAGTATGGGAAGAACATTACCACTTGCTATATCCTGCCGATAATCATCAATCCATGTTCCGATGAACGGACACAATACAGGAATGCCTTATGCCGCATCAATGTGGCATTGAAAGAAGTAGCTCGTTTGGCCGGGCTGCCCATATCGCTGACCATGCACGTTGCCCGACATTGTTGGGCGAGTGTTGCCAAGAGCAAGAACATTCCTCTTTCAATTATCAGTGAGGGTATGGGGCATGATTCGGAAGAGACCACGCGCATTTATCTCGTATCGCTTGACACAAACGTGGTAGACAAGGCGAACAGCCTTATTCTGAAGGATTTGTAACCGGAATTATATGATGAAATCTGTTTAGCAAACAGCTAAATCTCTTGATAAGAGTTATAGTTTACCTTGCAAAGGTACGCATAATATTTCAAATAGCACCTTAAATCCTCACTTATAATGACATACAACAGGTGATTTGTATGTATTTGTTTTACAAGTTTGTAGTATTTCATCTTTATAGCACTGATTATTAGCGTATGTCTATTTGAAGTAGTTCTCTTATCAAGAGATGAATTTCAAAGAAATACTACATAAATTCCGTACCGAATCATTCACGGAAAGGGAAAAAGGTACAAAGTTCGAACGACTGATGCGCTCATGGTTATTGACAGACCCACGCTACAATGAGCTTGAATCGGTTTGGCTATGGGAAGATTTTCCGGGACGGAATGATTTCGGAGGTGCTGATACCGGTATTGACCTTGTGGCCAAGACTGAATTGGGTGACTATTGGGCTATCCAGTGTAAATGCTATGCTGAGGATTCCATCATAGACAAGCCTGCTGTAGATTCATTTCTCGCCACTTCCAGCCGCACGTTCACAAACGAAGTAACATTCCAGACTGCCCGATTTTCAAATCGCATTTGGATTTCCACCACAAATCATTGGGGGGCTAATGCAGAAGAAGCTATCCGAAACCAGGAACCACCTGTTACGCGCATTGGTATGGCAGACCTTGATTCATCACCTGTGGATTGGCAAAGACTGATGGACGGTCTAACCGGCAATTCTGCACTCGTGGATGGCAAGAAGCCTCGTGAGCACCAATTGAATGCCATATCCAAAGCATATGTTCATTATATGGCAGATGGTAACGATAGGGGCAAGCTCATTATGGCTTGCGGTACAGGTAAAACCTACACTTCGCTGCTCATTGCGGAACAGTTGTTTGGCAACAAAGGCTTGGTGCTGTTCATGGTTCCGTCCATTGCATTATTGGGACAGTCACTCAACGCATGGTCGGCAGATGCAAAGAAGTCCATTAAGGCTGTCTGTATCTGTTCTGACTCCAAAGCCTCACGCAAGACCACCAAGGAATCTGATGATACGGATGACAGCGTGGTTGACCTTGCCGTACCTGCATCTACCAATCCACAATCCATTGCATCCCAATTAAAGAAATATCGGAATCATGACGGCTTGGTAGTCGTGTTCTCCACCTACCAATCCATAGATGCCGTTTCTGCTGCGCAGCGAGAGATATTATTCGAGACAAACGGAGAATATGGCGTGTTTGATTTTATTATCTGTGACGAAGCGCACCGCACTACCGGTGTAAAAATAGCCGAAAAGGATGAGAGCAACTTTATCAAGATACATTCCGATGAGAATGTACAAGGTCGGAAACGCCTTTATATGACTGCCACACCACGTTTATATGGTGAATCAGCCAAGATAAAGGCATCAGAAAAGGATTGCATTCTCTGTTCGATGGATGACAAAACTTTATATGGAGAGGAATTTTATCGCGTGAATTTCTCATACGCCGTTCAAAATGGCTTATTAACTGATTACAAGGCACTTGTTCTTACCGTTAGCGAAGATGATGTGCCGAACAACATAAAGCAAGACATCACCAATTCTACCACCGAACTGAATTTTGACGACACATCCAAGCTCATTGGAGTAATAAACGGATTGTCAAAAATGATACAGGGCGACGACCATCGCACATGGGATGCCGACCCACGCATGATGCGCCGTGCCGTGGCATTCTGTTCTGCAATAGGCAACGAAACAAAAGCCGGAACATCAAAATATGTAGCTTCGGTGCTTCCGAGAATATCCGGAAAATACGAAGAAAATCTTGATTCAGAAAGTCTTTCGCATACCGTTTCAGTAACGACACGGCATATAGATGGCTCTATGAACTCGCAGGAGCGTAATGGAATCCTACAATGGCTGGCGGACGAACCTGATAATGAACGCGAATGCCGTATTGTAACCAACGTGCGCTGCCTATCCGAGGGTGTGGATGTGCCCTCTCTTGATGCCGTACTGTTTCTTTCTGCCCGTAATTCGCAGGTAGATGTGGTGCAGTCGGTTGGCCGTGTAATGCGTACATTTCACAAAGGGCAATCCGATGAAAAAAAGTATGGATATATTATCATCCCTATTGTAGTGCCATCCGATATTTCTGCAGAGGAAGCTCTTGACAACAACAAGACTTTTGATGTGGTATGGGCTATTTTGAATGCACTCCGTTCACACGATGACCGTTTCAATGCGATGGTGAACAAGATAGCACTCAACAAACAGAAGCCGAACACGCAGACTGGCACACCGTCTGTTACCATAGGCCGACCGGGATTTGGAGCAAATGATGGAGAAGCGGAAGCACAACAAATTGAGAATGCGGAAATAGCCCGACAGTTGGAACTCCGTTTCGATGAGTTACGGGACGGCATGTATGCCAAACTCGTGGAAAAATGCGGTGACCGCCTTTATTGGGAGAATTGGGCAAAAGAGGTTGGATTGATTGCGCACAAATTTATTGAACGCATTTCCAAACTCATTCAATCCGGCGTACACAAAAAGTCTTTCAATGAATACTTAAAGGGATTGCAGCGAGACCTTAATCCATCAGTGGATACCGCTCAAGCCATTGAAATGTTGGCACAGCACATTATTACCCGACCTGTATTTGATGCTCTGTTTTCTGATTATCAGTTTGTCAATAATAATACCGTGAGCCGTTCCATGCAGCGTATGATAGACCTATTGCAAGAACAGGCTTTTGAAAAAGATACCGAGGTGCTGGAAAGATTCTATCGTTCGGTAAAAACCAATGTAGGCGGTATTGATAATTTGGAGGGTAAGCAGACAATTATAAAGAATCTCTATGAAAAGTTTTTCAAAGGTGCGTTTCCGCTTACAGTGGAGAAACTGGGTATTGTTTATACACCGGTGGAATGCGTGGACTTCATCATACGGTCTGTGGATGACATTCTTAAAGCAGAGTTCAAGACATCTCTAACTGAACAAAATGTACATATCCTTGATCCATTCACTGGAACTGGCACTTTTATTACTCGTTTACTCCAGTCTGGTCTTATCCAACCTGAGGATATGGAACGCAAGTATCAGAATGAAATTCATTGTAACGAAATTGTACTGCTGGCCTATTATATCGCTGATGTTAATATCGAATCGGTATTCCATGACATTACCCACAGGGAAACTTACTTGCCATATAGCGGTATCTGTCTGACCGATACGTTCCAGTTGGCAGAGAAAAAGCACAACGAACTTTTTACCGAGTTTTTCCAAGACAATTCAAAACGAGTGAAGAAGCAGATGGCTACACACGTAAGGGTAATTATTGGGAATCCGCCGTATTCCATCGGACAAAAATCTGCCAATGACAATGCACAGAATTTATCCTACCCGCATCTTGATAAACGTGTGTCGGAAACATATGCTGTGAAGAGTTCGGCTACTTTGAACAAATCTCTATACGATAGCTATGTAAAGGCGTTTCGTTGGGCTTCCGACCGTATTCCACAAAATGAAGGAGGCATTGTTGCATTTATAAGTAATGGTGCATGGATTGACGGAGCTGGGCAGGATGGTATGCGTAGATGCTTTGAAGATGAATTTGCTTCCATTTATGTGCTGAATTTACGTGGCAATCAGCGCACATCGGGCGAATTGTCACGTAAAGAGGGTGGAAAAATATTTGGTAGTGGTTCACGTACTCCCATTACGATTACTTTCCTTGTAAAGAATCCGGCAAAGAAAGGTCAGAAGGCAGTTATCCATTACCACGATATAGGTGATTACCTTACTCGTGAACAGAAACTTAAAATGGTAAAAGACTTCCGTTCTATTTCTTCGCAAAAATTGGAATGGCTGATTATCACACCTAATGAAAAGGCTGATTGGATAAACCAACGTGATGGAGTATTTGATAATTTGATTCCACTAACTCCAGAAAAGAAATTTGCTCTGAACGCCCAAAGTGTATTTAGCACTTATGCCATTGGTGTAGCAACCAACCGAGATGCTTGGGTATCTGGATTTTCAAAAGATAGAGTTGCAAGCAATATGCGTTCTATGATTGATTTTTACAATCATGGAATAGAATACACAAGTGGCTATTCTGAGAATAAGACAAAAATCAGTTGGACACGTGCGTTAAAAAATGATTTTACAAAAGGGTTATACCATACTTATAATGAGAATACTTTTGTGCAGGAAATTTATCGACCATTTACAAAACAGCATTTGTATTATCATCGTCCATTTATAGAGTGTCCTGGTATATGGCAATGTTTATATCCTACTCCTAAATATCATAATCTTGTTATTGCTGTGAGTGGAGTTGGACAACAAAAGCCGTTTGCAGCATTGATTACAGATAGTATTTCTGATTTACAAGTTGTTGATAAAGCTCAGTATCTTCCTCTTTATTGGTATGAAGAAAACGCGAATCCGCAAGCGACACTCTTTGATGATGTGGAAACAGACAAATATATTCGTCGGGACGGAATAACCGATTGGATTCTGAAAGAAGTCCGTAGCCGTTTCGGAGGTTCAAAAGCCATAACTAAAGAACATATCTTCTACTATGTGTATGGACTACTTCATTCTCGGCAATACCGTGAACGATTTGCCGATGATTTGAAAAAGTCATTGCCTCGCATCCCCATTGTGGATAGCGTACAGGACTTCATGTCCTTTTATAAAGCAGGCAAAGAACTTGCCGACCTGCATCTAAATTACGAACAAAACATAAACGAGCAGGCTATTGGGCAAGATGGAAATTATCTGTTTTTCGCTACAATGCCTATGTTAGCTCATCGTGCTTGTGACGTTGATGTAAATGGCGATATGGATATTTGGCAAAACGACTGGACGGATGAAACCTACCAATACTTTGCCGTTGATAAAATGAGGTTTGCCAAAGTCCGTAACGAAAACGGGAAACTCGTTGCCGATAAGACTCGTATCATTTACAATGACCATATTACCATTGAGAACATTCCTGCTAAAACCTATGAATATATCGTTAATGGCAAATCCGCAATTGAGTGGATAATGGAACGCTATGCTGTCACAATCGACAAAGCGTCCCAAATCAAGAATGACCCTAACGACTGGTCACGAGAACACGAACAACCCCGTTATATCCTCGACCTGCTTCTATCGGTTATTATGCTCTCTTGTCAAACAGTAGATATAGTAAACACTTTGCCAATATTAAGATTTTAATTATACCGTTTTGTGAGCTTCGGGGGCTTGAATATAGTTTAATTGTTGGAGTTGATTTTCCAATACCTATCATCGTGAAAATCAATGCTCCAACAATTAAAGCATCACTTTCTTCCAAGATAGGAAGAAAAGAGAATATTTCTCTCTGCTGCGGCAGATGCAGCACCTTCAACTGCCTTTTTATTTTGCTCATTAATATAAGAATAAACCATATTTACGGGCTTCTTTTGATAGGCATATCTTCTACCCTTTCTATCTATTTTCTGAAACGAGATATAATTATGTGGAAGTTCACGAAATCTGTTGTACATTTACTTTTAAATATCTTCATCAATTTTTGCATGAATAGCCTTCAGGTATGCATTGATATCTATCGCAGGAACAGTACCAATGAACTTTAAATAGTTTACAAGCTGAAGAAAGAATGTAAAAAGAGACACGTCCTTGTCGCTAAACTTAACCTCTTTTACTTCGCGGCTTTCATACACTTGTCTTATATACTTGCGATTATCCTCGATACTGCTGGTTGGGGCTATGCCTTCAGGTTCTGTTTCGTTATAATCAACATAAAAACTGCCTGTATCACAGAGACATCCTAAATCCAATGTCTGTAGCCCTTTCAATTTCTTTAACTGTACTTTTACCGTATCGTTCCCGCTATATGAACTAGTCGTAGTTAAAATACCGCCAATTATCTTAGTTAGTGGTCGAGCGGCCGCAGTTTTTCCTGAGGCAACCATACCAATACTTGTTCTTTTCAGCGTACGAACGCTCTCAACTTTCTGGGCTGCATATTCTATATACCCTTTCACATCCTGTTTCACCTCAAATACGGCATACACGCTTTCTGCCGGTATATACATAAAGCCATCTTGTTTGAATATGAAAGGTGTGTAAATCGCATCATAAATGACTATGTCCATCTGTTCGCTAACATTGCCTGTCGAATCTATCACTATAGCCTTATCCACTTTATATCTGTCAGGAAGATAGGTTCGTAGAAACTCAATCCAATGTTGCTCCGTAGCATCACCTTTGCTGCCGGGATGTTCAATAAATTCCCTGTTTACATTCAGGCTAGCCAGCATCTGGTTCTGCAAGCCATGAAATAAATCCCTTAAATCTATCATTTTCTTGTATTCTAACAATTGATTATTCATATAACAATAAAAGTTATGAGCACTAAGTCCATTACTTCTAACACTGACTATCAGTAGTAACGGATTCTCAATGGCCACTTCCTTCTCAATATCTATCATAGCCGCCAAATCTGTACTGCTATATTGTGTGGAACCATTTGGATGACTATGCCATTCGCCCACATATTGCAACCCCTCCTTGGCTAATTGTTCCCATACATTTTCCAAGCCCTTGGTAATGCGCATAAACTTTGTCCTACCAGTCAATTTTTCCACAGGCACCACAACTTTTTCTATATATACCGTATGCCTATCTGTAGAATATCGTCCCGCAAGCATTCCTCCGTTCTCATTAGGATATTCGCCCTCAGCCTGCAGCTTTATTTGGTTGAATACTACGGTTGGTATCTCTATATACAAATCATTACTTGCCAAATAATACTTCATAACTTGTTTATCTTTAAATTCAAGTCGTCTTCTGTTATATAAAAATCACTTAATGGTTCCTGCTTGCTCAACATCTTGATAATATGTTTCACGGCGACTTGCACTTTGCATTCTATGTCATTATACGAAGCCTTAAAGGTTGGATTCCAACAACCAATGGGATTGTACATGTCTGTTTCCACATCGTGTTTAAATAAGCCATAAACCAACAAAACAGTCTCTGTTATATTAGGAGAAAAGGCACATATCAAATCTTGTGCGTGATTGGTTATTGAGAGATTAACCAATTGGGCTTTCGTCCCAATAGAATCCATTACCCGCATCAGTTGATTATCCGTAGTACAATCAAATATCACATCAAACTCGTCAAAGAATTCTGCAAGAGCACTTTTGTCCTCATGCCCTGCCGCATATGTTTTTATCACTAAGTCAGCAATAGACTTCAAACTGGTACATTCAACATGAGGCGAAATCTGCGTCAGTAAACTCGTTATATCCAGGGTTTTCTCAATTATACCTGTATAAAAAGGATATGCAGACCGGCAAACATTACCAGGTTCTTTATTGTCTATGTCATATAGAGTCAGGTTTTTCGCACCACATCTTGTTAGAGTTTCTGCCAAAATACTTCCTATAGCCCCGACACCCATAATCAGCATTTTCTTATTAGCCAGTTCTTTGGGCATAGCTCCACGCCCAAAGAAATACTTATAGGAAATATCCACAGTTTCTGCCCATTGGATTTGCCCTTGCCTAAAATCAGTTAACCAAAGCCTATTCTTACCAGTGCCCACCCGCACAGGTTCTATTGGCAGATCATCCATGAAGAGAATCATTGCCTGCCAGTGAACACCACCTTCGGGAATTCTATATCCACAAAACAACGGGAAGAAATCACACTTGCCTCTATGCGATACCACAAAACTATGGATATAGTTTTTCTGACTCTGCGAGAAAAGTCCCCTGATAGAATTGTAATTTTCAACAATAAACTTGTTGTATACAGATGGAATGTTGTTCAGCAGACAATATACTCCCTTAAACGATCTTAATTCTTGGTAGGATTTACTAATCCTACAGAACATTTCCGTCTTCTTTACCTGTACGCACGACACAAACTTTTGTACCACATAGTTGATAACTGGCGTGTCTTTTTTACGACCTGTTGGTAATGTCGTATAGTGTACTATTCCGTAGTCTCTTTCAGTAAAATCCTCTTGAGTCTCTGCGAAACAGAAAGTATAATACTGCCCGCGAATCGTATGATGATTCACTACCAAATGCTCGTAGTGAGCATCCTTTTCTCCCCTAACATAGTATTTCTCGACCCATTCCTTCAACTGTTTCAAGTCGTTCACAAACTGACTCTCTGCATTATCATATTCCGCAGGGTGCATGCAAAGATTTCCTTCCTGCATAATGTGTGGATAATCCAGCAGATTTTTATTTTGAAAATGGATAGGTTCCATGCCCATAGTTTTGAACGGATAAGTAGGACTAATCTCTACATACCATTCCAAGTCAGCATGTTCTTGATCTGTAACCACGGCAATACGGCCTTTTAAGGAACCTGCTTCATCAATGATAAAATCTTCAATAAGACTAACGCCGTGAATGGGACCTATCAATTCCTTTATTTTATCTGCAGTCATCATATTTTACTATCCGAACCGTTTTGTACTTGTAGGATAAGCAGCACCTGTATCTTTCTCTTTATATCCGCAATATTTTTCGTTTACCTTGAAGTAGTAGGGCAAATATAAATCAGGATTACTGTCTATGTTGTTGAGCATGCTTTCCATATCAGATTTAAACGATTGTCTATCGTAGTCCTGCATAGTCCCCACGACATCGTTGTTCGTGTTACCTGGGTCAAAAAGGTGAAAACTACTTTCCGCAATGTGGTCACGTAGATACTCCATCGTGTATTTTAATCTTGGCCAAAGACCCATATCACCATTATAACCATCTAAGGCTCTAATTACGGCCAGTTCAATAACGAAAGACTTATATTTCTTATCTTTTTGCTTTTTCCATATTTTAAGCAGACGAATAATTTGACATTCACTCGACTTACCTTCGATATGCGAAATCTGCTTCTGGATATTCGTTTTCTGGCTTGATCCCTTTTTGAATCCCCAATGGTCTTCATTAAAACATAGGTTCAAATCATGCGAATCAAGATAGTTATTATCGCTTAGTTCTCTACCAGGCACCACATCAAGTTCAACCGGTTTTTCATCTCCCTCTTCAATAGGGAAACTTACACCGATTGAAACCTTTTGCCTGCGAATAGTCACACCAGTATTCTTATATTCCTCTGCAAGGAAATCGTGTACGCTATCAAACATCTCCTGTAATGTTCCGAAAGCATTACGCTTGAACGGTTCCACCAAATCAAGGTCGAATTTCACATTAGTGGCAGTATGCTTAGCAAAACTGCCAGAGCCAAACGAAGAATACTTGTCGCAACCATAATGGTCGTGCATTTTGGCCTTAATCTCCTCTCTACGTTTTTTTACTTTATTCACGAAATCCTGCACGTGGCACATTTTGTGTGTATCTAACACTTCTCTTAAATGTTTGTTTTTGTCAAAACTCATATTTTCTATCAATGTATATTTTATGAATTAATTAATAACTCTATCACCTTATGTACCTCCGAGTATGCCTTCAAATCCTCTGGCGATTCTTTGCAGAGTTGGCACAACTTTTCTGAGTTTGATATGGCTCGTTCCAAATCACCATTCTCTGTCAGGTATTTATAGAGGTTGGTACGTATGAAATATCGTTTTGTCTTTTCATATCCTGGCATATATTTCTGCAATTCGGGAAGCAGCTGTTCGTAACTATCGTATCGTCGACAAACCACATTAGGCAAGAAGTGGAGCAAGAACCAAAATTCTGTGCAAGGGTTCGTTTCTACAAACATCACTTTTCCTGCATACTTTCTTGCTGCATACTTCTTCTTTGCACGCTGATATAATTGCATTTCTGATGGAAACTGAAACAGTCTATCCATATCAAACAGGCATACGATATAATCATACTGCTTGTTCAAATAAGACTCTACCAGTTTCAGTATATGGTTGATGTCGCTGTGCTGCGGAAAGTCTGGCGCAACCTTGAAAGGATAACGACACGCTACCCTCAAAGAATCGAAATAGAACCATTCCGTTTCTCCCTCGCCTATGATGGCGATACTTTTTGTCACTGTCCGTCCCATATCATTAGTCATTCAGGTTGATATACTGACTACCCAAAAACGGCAGCTTTACTAATTTCCCTTGTTTATAGGCATTATACGGAGAAAGATTTTTGTGCAGTCCAAGAGAAGAAAGACGCACAATTTTAGTTTCGCCAAGTTCGTCTTTATCTGTGAACCATATCGTGTCACGACGAATGAAATCCTCATTGAGAAGATTTATGTCGTGTGTCGCCAGGAGCATTTGGGATGTCCCGTTACTGTTTGCTAAGAATACCTTTATGAAATAAGCCAGCAACTCGTAGTGGATACTTGTCTCCACTTCGTCAATGGGTACAAAACGATTGGTCTTTAACAGGAAATTCAGAATCACTGCCATTCCCAAAAATTTTATAGTACCATTGGATTCGTATTCTTCAGACAACTCATATAGACTATCGCCAGCCTTGTGCTTGAAAGTCAGTTCCGTATTTGTAATTTTACCCTTTCGCAGCATCTCTGCCTTTGCCTCTTTATCAATAGGGGCATTTTGTATCAACTGCTCCAATTCAGGAGTAATCAATTCTTCTTCTTCTCGCAAGGCAACATCTTCTATATTAAAATCAGAAGCTTTCAGGAAGTCTAAAATAAATCTCTTCAAATCCCCGGTTTCATCTTTATCCAATCGTGATTTAACATATCCCGACAGTGACATTCCCGGAGCCAATACATCCTTCACTTGTTTGGCAAAGTAATCGTACACATCATTCAGTTTAGTCCGTTCTACATTACTTTTACCAAATGCCGCAAGCACACTACAATTATTGATAGTGTTGCCGGAAATCACATCTTGGCTCTTTTTTGTCATTTTAAGATTTGCTCCAAACTCTATGCTTGTCGAGTCTGTATCAGCTTCATAACTACGGCTATACAATTTTGTAGGACGGATGGATTCATAGACGATTAATGTTTCAGAGTAAATGTATTTCTCGTCCAATTCAAAACTAAGGATATACTTCGATTGATTGATATAGAACACCATTGACATTTTTGTTCTTTCATTCCTTGAAGTATCATCAAGCATAAAAGGAACAACTTCTGTTTTTTCATTACGATTTTTAGGCATTCTCAGAACAAGCATTCTGAAAAAATCAATAGCACTCAGTATATTGGTTTTGCCTGATGCATTAGCACCATAAATAATTCCTATTTTCAATAACCGGACACCCTCTTTTACTTCATACGAATACTCATCGGACATGAATGTGTCTGACGAAGGCTCAAAACTGATTTTTTGAACCGACTTAATAGAGAAATAATTCTCAATGCTGAACTCTGCTATCATAATCGTTGCATTTATCTTGTTTTGAGTGCAAAGATATAAATAAAACGCCACATGATAAAATTATAATCGAATATATTGTAATTAAACTACAAAATCCGAGATTAAAAATAGAATTTATATTTTTATGATTCGTAAAAACATCACCAAATATGATGATTAATTTAGATCCAGCATTGAACATTCAGAAAATATGATTACCTTTGCCAACAGCTAATCATCCCACTTCACTTTGAAGCAAGACAAAGAAGATAGCACGTTACAAATCCATTACCTACCTCAGGGAAATAGAATTGTAAATCTTTGAAAAATAGGTATATATCTTTTGGAAAAAGAATTGTTTTCAAATCATTACCCGATAACCAAGTTAATTCATAGAGAGTCGGAGATTGTTTCCACTACCTGCCTTATTTTGCGTGATAATATATAACTAGCAGATAGTTAATCTTGTAACGAAAAAAGAAAATTGAATTATGCGTAGTACATTCAAAGTGCTGTTCTATGTGAACGGTAGCAAGGAGAAAAACGGTATTGTTCCGATTATGGGACGGGTGACAATCAACGGTTCCGTAGCTCAGTTCAGTTGTAAGCAGACCATTGCCAAAGGGCTTTGGGATGCGAAAGGCAACCGAGCGAAAGGAAAGAGCAAGGAAGCGCGGGACATCAATCTCGCCCTATACAACATCAAAGCTCAAATCATCAAACACTATCAGCGCCTTTCGGACAGGGAAGCGTTTGTTACAGCCGAGATGGTACGCAATACCTTTCAGTGGTTCGTTACGGAATATGAAACACTGCTCGGTGCGTTCGACAAGGAGAATGAGAGTTTCAAGAAACGTATCGGTATAGACCGGGCAGAAAGCTCGTATCAAGTGCGGGTAAAATCAAGAAACCACTTGGCTGCGTTCATAAAGAAATGCTACAGGCGGAGTGATGTTTCCTTGTTCGAGCTTACCTCGGACTTCATCAAGGAGTATGAAATTTATTTTTCCACTGATGCGGGACTTCATAACGCCAGTGTGTGGTCAAACTGCATGTGGTTGAAAACAATCGTAGCGAAGGCTCATTATAACGGTCTGACACCGAGAAACCCGTTCGCCCAGTACAGTGTCAACCAGAACGTCAAGGAACGGGAATATCTGACCGAGGATGAGATCAAGATGGTAATGACACACGAGTTTTCAAACAGAAAGCTGGCTTATATCCGCGATCTGTTCGTGTTCGCTAGTTTCACCGCCCTGTCTTTTGTGGATATAAAGGAGCTGACCATTGATAGCATAGCGGAAGTGAATGAAGAGAAGTGGATATTGTCGAAACGACATAAGACGAAAGTGAATTTTCAAGTGAAGCTGCTGGATATTCCTTTGCAGATTATCAAGCGTTATGAGAGGTTTCAAGAGAACGGATTCGTGTTTTCCACCCTGAACTACAGGTCTGTCTGCAAGTTGTTGAAACGGATAATAAAGGAGTGCGGAATTACCAAGAATATCTCATTTCACGTAAATCGCCATGGATTCGCAATGCTGGCTTTGAGCAAGGGTGTCCTCATCGAAAGTGTAAGTCGGGTATTGGGACACACGAACATCGTCACTACGCAGAAGTACTGTAAGATAACCACCGAGAAAATCGACAAGGATCTGACAATGTTCGGTGACCGTCTTAATCAGTCGTTCCATGAAGTTTCAATAGAGATGTATGGAAAGAATGATTCCAAGCGTTAATGTAGGGATGTCAGAAATGGGGCTCATGGAGTTGTTCGGGGTAATTGCTCCGACACTCCGAGCCATCATCACAGTAATATACGAGCACGAGAGACTTTGCCTTGCGACCACCCGCCATGACGATGTTGTTACTTCCGTAAATTGGGCTACGTTCTTCTTGCTACAATTGTCAACTTCCTGTATCCCCAAAAGACTATAGGATTCAGCAAAATAATGTTTTCTTATAATTATTGTATCGGAATGTTTATGAAAGATTAACAAAAGGGAATCTTTTTCAGATTTCATTTATTTTTTCGTTTTTCCGATACACTAAAAATTTCCCGTGTATCACTTCCTTTACCCTGCCATCTGTGCCTTTTATTTTTTATGGACGGGATTTGTGTAGGTTAACACTTGCGCAATGCTAAAACATTAACCTTTTGAGGCTTCCCTATAAGAGAAACAATCCTCAAGAAACCGTGCACGGTAGCTTATAGAATATACCGATATTGAGAGAAAGTTAAAATGTTTTGGTTAACTTACACTAATTACGGTAGAACCTTTTTTCCTACAAAAAAAACAGCAAGGACCTTCACAGGCACTTGCTGCCAAACACAAATTATGTTG
>NZ_JAHPXO010000056.1:0-21347 GCF_019041495.1 Parabacteroides sp. MSK.9.14 | reverse complement strand
TTACCGAAATAAACAATAGCAAAAGGGGCTATCCGACTTTTTGGACAGCCCCTTTATTGTCTATTCGACCGTCACCATCTTTCCCTCCGTATTCGCCCGGACAAGATGGTCATACATCGCTTCGCAATAGACCGGAGGCAAATAGAAACGGCCGGGGTAGACAGCACAAAGATTGATACGGACCGTCACTTGTTTTCCGGCAGGCAGATAGTCAATATAGCTGTAAGCACGATCATCACGAATATCTTGGTAATTGACACCTGTCACCCGATTGTCAACCGTGCCGCCTGTAAGGAAGCGCGTGTTCAATATCTCCCAACCAGCCGGAAAAACCTCAGTCAGCACCAGGTGGTTATAGCCACGAGGAGACGAATTTGCGACGGTCACCACAGCCGTGAAGTTCGTACCCTGCTGCAAAGCGGAGGTATTCACCGGATGGCCGTCATGATCCATATAGCTGACGGCGAGCGTAAGACCGTTCGCATAGGCTTCCTCTTTACCCTCGGCTGGGATACCTTCAGCCACGAGGCGGGCGAACAGAGTGGATTTGCCGGTGTTCTTCAACTCTAAGGAGGCAGAAGAGGCAGTCTTGTCAAGCAAAGTCTCCGTCCAGATGTTCCGAGTGGTGGAAACCTTCTTCGTCTTGCCGTCTACGGCATAGGAGAAGTCCATCAAGCCGGACATCTTATATTTCTCCATATAGTCGGAAAGAGCCACCAGGCCGAATGCCGTGGATTGCGTGCTCAGCCAATCGTCGGATGCGAGCGTCTTGGATATTTCATTCGCCAAGAGAGCCGCTTCCTTGCCGTCTCCGAGTAGACAGAACGTCATCAGGCGGATCGAAGTATCACGCAAGTCGCTGCCGAACGTCTGATCGTATCCGGAACAAGCCGTTGTCAGAGCCGTTGTCTTTACAACCAACTCTTTCGATACATCCGGACGTCCGACCAAAGCATAACCCGCCGCCAACAGATAGCGACTCATAGACATGAGCGTCTTACTCTCTTTCAGGCGATTCATGGCGCCGACCTCGGCAACTTGCCCTAAAGCGAGGACAAACAGGCGGTATGCCTGCGTCATTTCTTCGGATTCGGCAGAATAGGAGGCTTCCGGTTTCCAGTTACGGGCAATACGGCTCAAATCATTCAACGCATTCCGCTTCATGCCTTCGGGTACAAGGTAACCTTTCTTCTCCGCTTCGAGCAGAAAGTGGATGGCATAAACAGTCCCCCAAGCATTGGGAGCCGTTCCACCAGGCCAGTAGGAGAAGGAACCGTCTACCGTCTGGTAGGAACGCAGGCGACGGATCACTTCTTTCACGGTCGCTTCAGTCGATTGCTCCTGTTCGCGGGTCAACGAGGCGACCCCGCTCAAGTACAGTTGCGGGAATGCCTTCGAAGTGATCTGTTCAACACATCCATGCGGGTAGCCCAACAGGTAGGACAACCGCGTGGAGAGGTTGACAGGTTGGACATCCGACATTTCGAGCACAAGGGAGTTCGTACCCTCCACGCCGGGAAGGCCGACCGTCCCTTTCCAGCTCTTTCCGGCTTCGAACGTCACAGGTGTCACCTTGATTTGCGGACGGCGTACGGAACGGATTTCGATATCGGTTTCATATACAGACTTTTCACCACCGCCGGTAGCCGTGATCTTCACGTGTCCGGCTCCGGGGGTATCTTTCACACGAATGCGGAACTGCGCCAGTTTGTCACTGACCGTTTCAAAGTGCAGCATATGGCTCTTCTCGCCGACTACCTCCATATTGCCGGAGCAGGCGATCGTGACCTGCACGTCTCCAACTCCTTTTTCGGTGGCAAAGACGGTAGCAGGAACCACCATCTCCTCTCCTATGCCGATAACGCGCGGGAGTGTGCCGAGCAGCATGACAGGCTTGCGCACGAGCACGCTCTTCTCCGTGTTGCCGTAAGCCTCCCCGTTTCCAGCGACGACCATGACGCGGACACGGCCGTTGTAGTTCGGCATCTTATAGGTATGCTGCCGTTTTTCTCCCTTTTTCAGCAGAAACGGACCGGCAAACTGCACGACCGGCTTAAAGCGGTTCACTATCGCCTTCGGACCTTTGTTCAAGGCATCGTCGCCGCCAATACTGAACAGTTGCTCGATACGGCCGCCATACGCGCCAACCACGTAGTTGTACAAATCCCAGGTATTAACCCCCAATGCCTCGCGGGCGTTAAACGCCTGCCAGGGATCGGGTGTGCGAAAGCGGGTTAGGTCAAGCAACCCTTCGTCGACAATCGCCAGTGTGTAGGCCATCTCGCGACCGTTCTTTTCGGAAACCATCACGTGACAAGGTGCTTCAGGCTTGACCTCATCCGCCATATGGATAATCGGGGCCAAATGGCTTTCGGGAGATGTAACCGTGAAAGGGACGACACCGTACATGCGGATCGGCAGGTCGTTCTTCGTGACGCCGTGCGGCTGGAGCAGCGTTATATATATGTATGCATTGGGCTGCATGTCAGAAGTAACGGCGAGCTTGACCGTAGTCTGCCCATCGTTGCACACATGCTCGGTGGTCAAGAGGACACGCGTACCGTTCTCGATGCTGATGATCGCGCGACTTCCTTTGACGGAAGGGAAGGTGACGACGATCTGTTCTCCTGGCACGTATGTATCCTTGTCTGTCTTGAAAGTGAGCATATTGGCGGAGGAAGAGCCATCAGCGTCACGCCTTCCTTCACTGTAAGGCCAATCGAAATAGCTCATCACACCGGTGGAGTGTTTGCTCTTTTTGTCTTTCACCGAAATGAAATAGGTTCCCCAATCAGCATCGGCATATCTCAGGTTGAAGGAGGCCATACCATTCGTACCAGTACGGACGGTGAAGGTTTTCACCGGTTTGTTGTACGAATTCGAGACATAGTTCGCCAGGCTCCCGTTATCTGAGCTCCACCACCAGTACCAATGGACTTTATAGACTTTCACTTCGAGTTCGGTATTGGCTACCGCCTGTCCAAGATAATCAACGGAGGCTACCTCATATTTATATTCGGTTCCTGTCTTCAGTGGTTCCCCGTCTTGCTGGGGCGACTTGATGCCGGCATAGCGACGGTAGGGTGAATAGAACGCCCGGTTAGCATCGATGCTAAAATCACCGGATTCCTCATACACACGGGTGACGAAACTCGCCAACAACATACCGGGAGCCGAAGCGCCGGTCTCGAAACGGGCTTTGATGGTGGCGTCGCCCGCTGCATCGGTCACACCGGAGATCACTTTGCTTTCTTCGCTGTTGAAGATTTTCGAAGGATCATCGAAATAGAATTTCTTATAGCCGGAAAAGGTGGTCGGGGTCGAGATAAAGGTTCCCTGAATATCGTATTTCAGATTGCGGGCAGTTGCTCCCTGTAGCCATTCCACGTGCATAGCGGCATCGAGCGGTTCGCCTCGGAGCAATTTTTTGGGGGGCATCGTAAGGGATATCTTCAAGCGGTTCGGTTTGATCGTTTCGATACGGAGACGCTTCGTAAAGGTGACGCCGCCGACATTCACGTTGACGTTCCAAGCGCCTGTCGGCGCATCGGGTTCGGTCGGCATATCGAAAACATAAAGTCCTGCTTCGCCTTTTGTCTGTGTCTTGCGCAGGTAGAACTGGCCGAGCGGATTGTAAAGTTCCATGATGACCGGATGGTTAGCAGGGAGCATCCGGCTGCGGTCGTTCAACATAAAACCGAGATGCAGCGTGTCGCCCGGACGCCATACACCGCGGTCGCCGTAGATGAAGCCCTTGATGCCTTTCTGCACGACTTCTCCGGAGACATCGAACGAACTCAGCGAAAGGGCGGAACCGTCGTCTACACGAAGATACGAGCGTTGCTGTCCGAGGGAAGCAGTCAGATAGAACGGCTTGCCGTTTTTCAGCGAGAAACGCACCTGCCCTTTGTCGTCTGTCACGCCGGAGGCTAATTCCTGACGCTGGTAGTTGTAGGCAACGACTTTGACACCTTTCTCTGGATGGGTGCTCAGAATGTTATGTACAAGGACAGTCATATCGTTATCTTCGCCGGCCATCGCCAACAGACCGAGATTGGTGGCGAGGACATTCTTGCCGACGGTCGTATTATAATAATAGCTGTTGGAACAGGGGTCGCCACGTTTGCTATAATCGTAGTCGGACCAGTCGAAGTCGCCGTTATAGTAGTAATAACCGCCTCCATCGAAACGGCTACTTTCTTCCTTGAACTTGATCTCATCATCGGCAAGCAGTTGTTCTTTACTTTTCTTGACGAGGTCTTCGCAGGGATAGGCGGACAAATCCCGGTTGAACGACAGTTCCACCCGGTAGATGGCGCCGGGTTCGGGATCGATCAGTTCTTTCAAATCGATCGCGTAGGTATTCCAACGACTGAGATCCTGGGTGGCGTCTTCATCGAGGAAGATCGTTTTACGCGCGATCAGGCGACCGACACGCATCAGGTCACTCGTTCCTTCGAGATCATTCACCTGAAGGAATTGTCCGATGTTCTGTTCGAATATCTTGATGACACGCACTACTACGCCGCGCAAGTAGACGGCTTGAAAAGGAATAGTCAGTTGTGTGGACTGTGGGATGATCACACCATTGCCGATAAAACGGACTTCCGGCTTTTCATCACTGACTACGATCTGACGAACGACGCTTTCTTTCAGGTTCAGCCCGTTTTTGCTTCTGATGTTCTGGCTCAGATGAACATTAAGGGCACCTTTGCTACCTGCATCGGGATAAAGGCGGAGCTTATTGCCCTCGACATTGACGGTCTCCGATTTGTTACCGTCGATCCAGGCAAGTCCCTGCATGTTTTGTGCCGCATCGAGTAGTTTCGTAAAGGTGACTTCGACGTAACGTTCCGGCTCTGCGACATATTCGACTTCATACACGGCAAAATCATTCAGTTCGGGAATATCGACAGATAGCAGTTCCTCCTCCGGCACTTTCAGTTTATTCGGGGCTACGGATAATTTAAAGGCACGTGTCGCATCCGTCCCGGCCTGTATGTTCGAGATAGAAATTTCATGCCTCTTTCCGTCGGGACTATGTTGCCATCTGGCATTCGCCTTTTCGGAGAAACGGACAAGCGACTCTACAGTTTCGGGAATTTCCCTGTCCGGCGTAAATACCGAGCAGACAATGTCGTAGCCGTTTTCATTCTTCCGGTTGATATCGACGGATTGCAGGTTGGCACGCAACAGCAAAGGCTGCGTCGAGAATCTGAATGAGAAATATTTGTCCTTTCGTTCCGTATCAAACCACTCTGATAGATCAGCCTTTACCTCGTAACGAGTGTCGCGCTCAAAACTCTTGGATGGCTTGAATACGATCGTCCGGTTATTTTCAAATGCGAACTCGCCGACTGTCTCGGGCTTGATCTTGACCAGGTCACGAAGTTGGTCAGGCTCCATTCTGTCAACTGCTATTTCCTGGTTGAAAATCAGATATACGGGCGTATATCTTGAAATCGTACCGGAGGTAAACGCCTCCACATAGGGATTGAAAGGGATCTCTTCGGATTCGCTTTTACCTTTTCCACATCTGCTGAATAAAAACAAAAAACAACAGGCACAGATATAATACAGATATTTCGCCATATTTCCTGAATTTAACAGTTACACTTTCGACAAACAGACTGTCTGCGAATATAAGCATTTTTATGTACATTATTATTCTTATTTTTTACCAAATGGTAATTTCTGGCCGGACTTAAAGGACTACTTTTGCAAACTCTGTCCTCGCCCTTCCTCACTTATTGGGAGAAAGGGGATTATGGCTGGCAATGCCATGTGCCGAACTGATTATTTTTATCGCGTTAACAGCTGATTATCAGTATCGGAACAAGATACGCAAGGTGGCGGAATAAGGCAGCTATCCTCTGGCATTCCGCATCACCCGCTCTATCGCATCATTCATCTGCGCGATGGACTCCAGACCAAGTGTCATGCAATGCAAGTTACTTTCGGTAACAGCAAAACGGATGGAACGTTCGCGTTCGGCATCAGAAACATGTTTGCCTTCACCAAAAATTTTCATTCCGATAAGCCCTTTGCCTTTCTTGCGTGCCTTGCCTAAAAGTTCGTTTACGGCTTCGACCGTCCCATCCATATGGCTTTGGAACGGATTCAAGCGGGCGAGGATAACGTCACACCACGGATTGTCGACTGCCTCGACCAGCGCTTCCCAGTTATGACAGGAGACGCCGACAGCTTTCACGATACCATCCTGCTTGGCTTTCGCCAGGCCGTCCATATAAAATTTACGAGTTTCCGCCCAGTCGCCTTTCGTCATGCAGTGCAGTAGGAGGATATCGAAATAGTCCGTACCAACTTCCTGGCGGAAACGGTCGAGGGTTTTGCTGACCGACTCGCGTTTTTCCGACCCTTCGTCGTAGGTCCACATCTTCGTCATCAGCGTGAGTTTCTCACGAGGCAACTCTTTCAGGGCTTTTCCGACAAATGGTTGCGAACCGTACATATCGGCCATATCGAAGAAGCGAATACCGCGTTCATAACCGTGACGGGCTATCTTCACAAAGTTATCCAGTCCGAGCCGAGTCTGATTGGACTGGTAATTCCAGCCTTTCGTCCCGGTTCCCATAGCTATACGAGAGACTTTCAATCCGGTCTTTCCCAGTTTCACCCTGTCGACCGATATATCCGAAGGTACGGTCATCTGTATGTTGGCAAGTCCTGTGCGGACTAACGATAAACCGGCTACTCCGGCAATCCCAGTCTGAATAAATTTACGTCTGTCCATCTCTATAATTTTTAGGTAATACTTTCTTTAATATCAAATAACCGCACAAGCCTGAAATAAACGAACCGGCAAATACGCCCAACTTTGCCTGATTCAATAGCTCTACTCCGACATCAGGCATCCCGGCAAAAGACAGGTTCGCGATAAAGAGAGCTACCGTAAAACCGATACCGCCCAACATCGACACCCCGAATAGGTTCCGTTTGCTCACCCCTTCCGGCATCGTAGCAAGACGCAAACGGACAAAAATATAGGTGAACAGGAAAATACCCAGCGACTTTCCGGCAAACAGGCCGAAGAATACCGCCAACGGGATTCCCGGTAACGAACCGATCCCGATATCCCCGAAAGTAACGCCTGCATTGACAAAAGCGAAGAGCGGCAGGATCAGATAATTGACTAACGGATGGAGTTTGTTGGCAATGCTTTGCAACGGACTGATTGTTTTGTCCGCCAATGAATGAATATTGTTGAGAACTTGAATCTGTGTCGATGAAAGAACCGCCGCTTTCCGGGAATGACGCACTTCTGTGTAATCCAGCATATCCAGATAGCCGGTCATTTCACAAGTGAAATCATCCAGCTTAACAACCGGACGAGCCGGAACGGTGAATGCGACCAGCACACCCGCTATGGTCGGATGAATACCCGACTCAAGAAATAGCATCCACACAAAGAAACCTATTATATAGTAGAAAGCAATGTTATTCACCCTCATCCTTCCTCCTACATATAGCAAAGCCAGCAAGGCGAGTGAGATCAGAAGTGGCTCAAACGCAATCTCACCACTATAAAACAAGGCGATAATAATGATTCCGCCGATATCATCCACCACCGCCAATGCCGTCAAAAAAATACGCATGCTGAGTGGAACCCGTTTTCCCAACAACCCTAAAACAGCCAAGGCAAAGGCGATATCGGTCGCCATCGGAATAGCCACACCTCGCACTTCGGGTGCCGAATGACAAACCAGAAAATAAAACAATACCGGAACGATCATCCCGCCGCAGGCCGCAATAATCGGAAGCAGCGCTTTCCGTACCGAACTCAACTCCCCAATCAGAATTTCCTGCTTAATCTCCAATCCAATCACAAAAAAGAAGACTGCCATCAAGGCATCATTCACAAAGGCCAGCATCGGCATCACTTCTCCATGATGCATAAACGGTGTGAAATTACCTATCTTCAAATCAATCGGATGAGATAAGATGTTATGGTAGGACTCCGCCCAAGGGGAATTGGCAAATAGCATAGCAAGAATCATAGCCATGAATAATAAGATACTCGCATTCGGTTTTTGCATAGCAAAACGACGCAACGGTTTAAGGATAACGTTGATGGTTCTATCCATATGGTATTTAAATATTTATGGGAAGCGGCGTGCAAACCGCTTCCCTTTGATTTTTTCCTAACAACTGTACACTTACATGTCAACTTGCTCCAACTTGTAAGCGCTGCGAGTCAGTTTTTCAACCCACACGACAAATATACCAGTTAAAATTAAATTAAACACAATGGTGAGCACGGAAATCATAAGCGCTGGGCCTCCTAAATTGTAACCAAGCGCGATAAAGATAATTCCGGCCCCTACTTCACCGCGTGTAAACATACCAATCGATAGCGCCAGACGTTCGCGCTTCCGTCTTTCCCGATAAAAAAACAACGGGAACAGTTTCCCGATATTGGACAGAAACGAAACAATCACGACATGCAGGATGATCATCGGCAAAGACATCATCGGCTGCGCTCCGGTTATTGTTGTCGCTTCTACAGACTGCGCGGCAAAATCCACTCCGAAAAAGACTGGCATGCTGACTCCTACCAGAAACATAAAGAGGAACGAGACTGTTGTCGCCACATTGCGTTCGACCTTCGTATCAATATGCTTATGCCTCATCACCATACCCAATACAAACGCAGGCAACAAGACCTCGATATGGATGCTGGCATCTTCGCCATAAAGGTATTTGGACACCCAATAAACCGCCTGCGTAATCCCGCAGGTAAGGACGGCATAGAAAAGAATTGCCTTCCAATCCTGCCGCATGTCATAACTGCCCATCTTTCTCCATCCGATGACCAGAAGGACCATCACGATCAAAATGATAACGCCCAACTGCCAGCGCAAGCCTACCATCATAATCTGCAAAGGAATCATCAACAGAATCGTATCAAGGTCGTCGAAGATTGCCAATACCTGCACCTTCTTGTATACCCAAGAAGATTTCAACCCTGCCGCCGCCAACATTGTAAACAGTATACCGGCTGAAGTCGGGGCTGCAAACCGGCTCAACAAAAGGTTTTCTTTCCAAGCTTCTCCACTGTTCCAGTAAATATCCGGAAGCAACACGAACATATAATATAACGCCACGAAGATCCAGGGGAAAGCAGCCGTCGCCATTGCAATAAAATAATCTTCAGTATAGGATCGCCAACGGCTTTTATCCATTTCGAACTCCCGTCCCACATTTATCATGATAAAGGCCAGGCAGACATACAACAGGGTATTGGAGACCGTCTTCACCGACGAATACCCCTCACCTACCATCGCCGGCAGGAATTGAGATACGACCAATCCCAACATCAGAAAAAAAGAAAATAAAAGAATCTTCTTCATTATTTACAAATTGTTTTTGTTTAGAATTATAATAATATAACAACTTACTTAAAATTCGGTTCTGGGAATATAGACACTTTCCACCTTTAATAACCGCGCTTTCAAACGTTCGGCCTCTCCTTTGCGGATACGAAGGGTCATTTCACAATCCATTTCAAACTTTTGGGAGACGATCACTGGATTCTCTTCCTTGACAATGCGCATGATTCCGTTCAGATAAGGGTATTCGAACGCAATGGTGATATCTTCATCAACAGTGCGCTCTTCTATCTCGGCAGCAGCTATTGCTTCGGCGGCGGCTGTCCGGTAAGCAACAATCAAACCGCTCGTCCCTAATTCGATTCCGCCGAAATAGCGGATCACGACGATCAGGATATCTGTCAACCCGTTCGAGTTGATCTGTCCCAGAATCGGTTTTCCGGCAGTAGAGGAAGGCTCGCCGTCATCGTTCGCACGAAAAGTTAGGCGTTCGGGACCTAACATATAGGCCCAGCAGACATGGCGGGCGTCATAATACTGTTTACGATATTTGTCCAGTTGCTCTTTCACCTCTTCCACCGTACGCACCGGAATCGCATACGAGATAAAGCGGCTGCGCTTCTCCGTATAGTACCCTTCAGCTATCTGCTTAATGGTCTTGTAACTGTCGTACGCCATCTTTTAATCCGGTATATGGGTTTCCTGTTCTTCCCGGAAAGCCCGGAAATCTTTCATTATCTCTCCTATCTCCTCAATAAAATAAGGGTCTTTCACGTGCTTCTTCACCTCCTCATAATAGGTTTCGATGGCCTTCAATGCACACAAATCCTGTCCGCGCAGCAGAAAGTAAGGTTCTTCCTTCTCCACGCATTGTTTAATCATCTGAATAGGATTCTTCATTTCTTATCGCTTTTTAATTCGTCTTTCAAAAATGGAGCCGTATAGCTCTTCGTTTTCGCTTTTACCATTTCTTCGGGAGTTCCGGTGAAAAGGACCTGCCCGCCGTTACGTCCGCCTTCGGGACCCATATCGATCAGATAGTCGGCACATTTGATGACATCGAGGTTATGCTCGATGACGATGATCGTATTACCCTTATCCACCAATTTGTTCAGGACGCCCAACAAAACCCGTATATCTTCGAAATGAAGACCGGTCGTCGGCTCGTCCAATACGTAAAGCGTCTTGCCCGTATCTTTCTTGGCCAGTTCGGTCGCCAGTTTGACACGCTGGCTCTCACCGCCGGAGAGAGTCGTGGAAGGTTGCCCCAACTTGATATAACCCAGGCCTACATCCTGCAAAACCTTCACTTTCGACAAGATCGAGGGAATATTCTCGAAAAACTCCACCGCCATATTGATCGTCATATCCAGAATATCCGCAATGGATTTCCCGCGAAAGCGGACTTCCAACGTTTCCCGGTTGTATCGCTTGCCATGACATTCTTCACAGGGAACCAGCACATCCGGCAGGAAATTCATCTCGATCGTCTTGTAACCGTTCCCTTTGCACGTCTCGCAACGTCCGCCGGAGACATTGAACGAGAAACGTCCGGGTTTGTAGCCACGCACTTTCGATTCAGGCAGATCCACAAACAGATTGCGGATATCCGAAAAGACGCCGGTATAAGTAGCCGGATTACTTCTCGGCGAACGTCCGATCGGTGACTGGTCCACATTGACTATCTTATCCACATTGTCTATCCCTTCGATTGATTTGTAAGGCAACGGATCTTCCAGGGAACGATAGAAATGCTGGCTGAGAATCGGCTGCAAGGTCCGGTTGATCAAAGAAGACTTTCCGCTACCGGACACGCCCGTGACACAGATCAGCGTACCCAACGGGAACGTGACATCCACATTCCGCAGATTATTCCCGCTCGCCCCTTTTATCGTGATAAACTGTCCGTTTCCTTTCCGCCGCTCTTCCGGAACGGCAATCTCCGTCTTCCCGTTCAGGTAGGCCGAAGTAAGCGTGTCAGCTTTCAACATTTCTCCGGGAGTTCCGGCAAAAACAACTTCTCCTCCTAGACGACCAGCCTTCGGTCCCATATCGACCACATAGTCCGCATTCAACATCATGTCTTTGTCATGCTCGACCACGACAACAGAGTTGCCCGTATCGCGCAACTCTTTCAACGAGTTGATCAAACGAACGTTATCCCGCTGGTGCAACCCTATACTCGGTTCATCCAAGATATAAAGTACATTGACCAGCTGGCTACCGATCTGGGTCGCCAAACGGATGCGTTGACTCTCGCCCCCCGATAACGTCGCCGAAGCACGGTTCAACGCGAGATAGTCCAATCCGACATCTAACAGGAATTTCAGACGTGAACGGATCTCCTTCAAGATTTCGACAGCAATCTGCCTCTGCTTAGGATTCAACTGCTCCTCGACACCCTCCAACCACTCATACAATTCAGAGATATCCATTGCCGAAAGTTCGGCAATATTCTTTCCGGCTATCTTATAATGCAGCGCTTCCTTGTTCAACCGCTGCCCGTTACATTCCGGACAGGTAGCCATCCGTATAAACTGTCCCGCCCATTTCTGCGCGGAAGCGGAAGCCTCGCTCTCCTGCTGCATCAGGATATATTTGGCAACTCCTTCATACGACAGGAAATAATTGGAAGTACCCAGCGAATCGTTTTTTATTTGCAGGCGTTCGTCCGTCCCGTTCATGATCTCATCGATCGCTTCTTCCGGGATGTCTTTGATCGGGGTTTTCAGTGTTACGCCATATTTCTCGCAAATAGCTTCGATCTGCCAGAATATCAGTGAATTCTTATATTTTCCCAACGCCACGATACCGCCACTGTAGATACTGAGCGACGCATCGGGCACGATCTTGTTCATGTCCAACAAATTGACCTGTCCCAGTCCTTTACATTTCGGGCAAGCACCCTGCGGAGAGTTGAACGAAAAATTATGGGGAGCTGGTTCACTGTAAGACAAACCCGTCACGGGGTCCATCAACCGGCGGCTGAAATGGCGCACTTCGTTTGTCTCGGCATCCAGCACGAGTACCAAGCCGTCACCCTGCTTCATAGCGACACGCAGGCTTTCTTTCAAACGACGTTCGTCCGATTCCGAAACGATCAGTTTATCGACCACAACCTCGATACTATGCATCTTATACCGGTCAAGCTTCATGCCATGAAAGATCTCTTTCATCTCACCATCTACCCGGACATTCAGATAGCCTTTTTTCCGCATCTGTTCGAAAAGTTCCTTATAATGTCCCTTACGATTACGGACAAGCGGAGCGAGCAGGTAGGTCTTCTTCCCCTTATACTGGTTCATAATCAGTTCCAGCGTCTGCTCCTCGGTGTATTTCACCATCTTCTCGCCACTCAAATACGAATAAGCCTCTCCCGCCCTTGCATAAAGCAGACGGAAAAAGTCATAAACCTCGGTAGTCGTCCCCACTGTGGATCTCGGATTCTTGTTTGTTGTTTTCTGCTCGATTGAGATAACAGGGCTCAGACCAGTGATCTTATCCACATCCGGCCGTTCCATATTTCCCAAGAAGTTACGCGCATAAGCGGAGAACGTCTCCACATAACGGCGTTGCCCTTCCGCAAAAATCGTATCAAAAGCCAAAGACGATTTACCACTACCGCTCATACCGGTAATTACGGAGAGCTTGTTACGAGGTATGTCGACATCTATATTCTTCAAATTATGGACACGCGCGCCTAAAACGGAAATACGGCCGCCTTCCAATGCATTCTTATCCTTCATCATTTTTCAGTTTTCTTATTTCACCACCCAGGCCGGATTATGCACATAGGTGTTAGGCGTTTTATAATACATATCAGATTCTTTCGGGATCCGGATCGTATATGTTTTTCCTGCTGTCAGCAATTTACGATCTCGCAACCAGGGATTGAAACGTTTCAAATCGGCATAGGTGACACCATTCTTCTTGGCGAAATCAGACAAATCCTGAATATCCGTCGAGACGGCAACACTCTCGCATACGATCGGTTTATACAAATCCTGTGCCCTTAGCACGAACCCATATTTATAAGGAGCTTCGAATATCTGCTTGATAGCCATGATACGATAGACATAGCGGGTAGTCTCTTCCACCAGCCAGAGATCGAACGAACTATCCGCATCCTGCTTGACAAGCTCTCCCGATATGCGTCCCATACCGGCGTTATAGGAAGATGCGACCATCGCCCAGTCTCCATATTTTTCATAGGCAGCTTTCAGATAACGGCAGGCAGCTTCGGTAGCCTTTGCCACGTCGCAACGTTCATCGACCGTAGGCGTTATCGTCAACCCGTACTGACGGGCCGTACCTTCCAACAATTGCCAAGTCCCCACTGCCCGTGCAGGCGATGAGACCCGTGGATCGAGATGGCTCTCGATCACCGCCAGATACTTGAAGTCGTCCGGAATGCCATTGGCTTTCAGGATCGGTTCGATTATCGGGAAATAGCGGTTTGCCCGCTTGATCAGCAACATGGTAGTAGAATGGAAATAGGTAAAACTACTCAATTCCCGGTCAAAACCTTCATGCATATTATAACGCGTCAAATCGATATCTTTTCCGCAAAAAGAGACGGAAGAAGGAATATCAGGCGACATGGTCACCGATGAAACGACCGGACGTTGGTCTTTCACTTTTTCCGAATCACTCGAACCAATGGAGAGGCAGGCGGTCAGGCACACAGCACTACCCACCACAAAACCGACTATACTATTACTGTTCAATAATTTCATCATCAATCTTCTTGGGTCTAAGAATATTTATAGAACCTTTTTTATTATATTTAATACCATCCGATCCCACTGCATCTATCACATAAAAATAGACGCCGGGAGCGACATATTTCCCACCTTTTTTGCCATCCCACCCTTCAGCCGGATTAGTAGAATGGAACATCTGTACTCCCCATCGATTAAATATCCAACACTTATAGGTCACAAGTGATTTGTAGGCGACACGAAATTCATCATTAATACCGGGCGTCGTACCTGGCGAGAAAGCGTTCGGGATCTGCAATTCCGATTCTGCAATCTTGATTTCAATAGAATTGGAAACCGCCTCGCATTCTCCTGTCGCGTTGCTGACAGTCGCAACCGCCGTATAATCACCTTTCTCCGTAAACGTATAGTCGATCTCCTCATCCCTATATTCCACCAGCGGATTCTCGATCCCGTTTTCCTGATCGCTCCTATATATTTTCCAAGTATACAGTGTCGCTACCGGATCATTGGCATACGCCCGAAAAGTGACCGTTGCCGGAGCGGAAATATATTCCCCATCTCCAGCTGTCATATTCTCCGCATTATCCATTATAAACGTCGTATCGACATGCACTTCGACGGCCACCGCCTGATAGGTATCCGAAGTGATTGATTTCTCTATTCCGAAATGTTTTGCAAACTGATCACCGGAAAGTGTGACTTCCGTATCGCACAACGGAATTGTTTCGTTATCGTTTATCTTTGTCGAATAAGGCCCTTCCGTCAGTGATCTTTGCACATTCTTGGGCGAAAAATAGTTGTTGTCTTCAGACCACTCCAATGTCTGATAAGCGACATTAAACTCCCGCTTCACCGTTATCCGATTTCCCGTCGGGGTATAATAATACATAACTGGGACAGTCGGAGAACCTTCCAGCCAAAAGCCGTCACAATTTCCTTTGACTGTAATGCTTTCGACATTAAAAGCGTATTTACTATAATCAATGATCCATACATACCAACCATTCAAACCGGAAGCCGGATCTTCCACATAATACCCGGCATCCTCCTCTATATTCCGAACAACGGATGTCTCCCCATTCTGTTCACACGGAACAGGTTCCCGGTCCAATGCCTTTTGCTTATATCGATACCATTGATGATTAGTAGACGAAGATGTATAGCTAATCTCCACATTATCCATTCCATACACCAAATAAACTCGTATACGATTCCCTGGATTCTCCAACAAATAAGGAACCCCATTTCCTCCTGTAACCGTATATTGCTGTGCCTGGATGGCCAACATCACAAACAAGAAACAAATCAATCCTCCCAGTTTCCTAATTTCCGTTCTTAGCATATACATAACCTAATTAGTTTACAAAATTACTATTTTATACGGATTTATACGGAGATAAATGCCTTTTTATTGTATTATCCAGACCTCAATCCTTTAAAAACCGTGGCTTTTTGTTCCATAAAAATACAAGGTTTTCCCTAAAAGTATCTATCTGTTTGAAAAGAAATTCTTCGTTTGAAAGGAAAATATCTGCCAATTTGGACAGCGACTGGCATTTAAAAAACATATCTGTTTCGAAAATACAAAAAAAGAGGAGATGCAATCAAGCATAACCTCTTTTCTTTTTTATCTTGATGAAAGATTATTTACACATATCGCGAATGATCTGAATCAGCTCGTCACCAATCTCTTCCGCTTCCTGCATCGTGTGAGCTTCGGAATAAATACGGATAATCGGTTCCGTATTGCTCTTACGCAGATGCACCCATTTTTCAGGGAAGTCGATCTTCACACCATCGATATCGGTGATATCATACTGGGCAAATTTCTCTTTTACTTTTGCCAAGATAGCATCTACATCGATATCTGGAGTCAGTTCTACTTTCTTCTTGGAAATGAAGTACGGAGGATAGGAAGCACGCAGTTCGCTTGTCTTCATCTGCTTCTTTGCCAGATGAGTCAGGAACAAGGCGATACCCACCAAAGCATCACGACCGTAATGGCTGGCCGGATAGATCACACCTCCATTGCCTTCGCCACCGATAATAGCATTAGTCGCTTTCATCTTCGTTACGACATTCACTTCGCCCACTGCTGCCGCATTGTACTCGCAACCATGAGCACGGGTAACGTCACGTAGAGCACGGCTTGAGCTCAGGTTGCTGACCGTATTGCCCGGTGTATGACTCAAAACGTAGTCGCTGACAGCCACCAGTGTATATTCTTCTCCAAACATCTCCCCGTCTTCGCTGATAATAGCCAGACGGTCTACGTCCGGATCAACAACAAAACCGACATCGGCTTTGGCATGCTTCATCAGGTCGGAGATCTCCGTCAGGTTTTCAGGGATCGGTTCCGGATTATGTGCAAAGTTACCGTGAGGAGCACAATGTAACTTGAAAATTTCCTTTACCCCCAAAGCTGAAAGCAATTCAGGAATAACAACACCGCCTACCGAGTTTACACAGTCGATAGCGACACGGAAATTAGCAGCTCTGATAGCCTCGACATCCACCAAATCCAGCTTCAACACACTCTCGATGTGCTTTTGATTGTAAGTATTATTAACATAGACTTTTCCTAAATTGTCGACATCAGCAAATACGAAACTTTCTTCAGCAGCAATCTTCAGCACCTCGGCACCTTCGGCAGCATTCAAGAATTCCCCCCGTTCGTTCAATAACTTCAGGGCATTCCATTGTTTCGGATTGTGGCTGGCAGTCAAAATGATACCGCCACAAGCTTCTTCCCAGGCAACAGCTAACTCGGTAGTCGGAGTAGTAGCCAGATCGATATCTACCACGTCAAAGCCCATTCCCGTAAGCGCACCGAGAACGACTTGTTTAACCATCGGACCAGAGATACGTGCATCACGACCTACCACGATCTTGTTTGTTGTCACCTTCGTGTTTTTCTTAATGAATGTAGCATAAGCAGCCACAAACTTAACAATAGCCAACGGATTGAGCCCGTCTTCCGGGTTCCCGCCTATTGTTCCACGGATACCAGAAATAGATTTAATCAGTGTCATTTAGTTAGATTTATTTTATAAAAGTATACTTCACTTTCTCAAAAAACACAGGTGTCCCTGAGCTTTGAAAATCACTGCTCATCAGTTTAAACGGAACGATCAGTTTGACAACCGCGCTGTCTCCCACGTAAGGAAGTCCGGCACCTAAACCTTCACAAATAAACATATCCCATGTATAAGAGTAATCAGGATTCAAAGAAGTATAATAACCATATCTGAACTCTACCGGATGTGTACCGTTTGAATTAGGACCGAGCAGGTCGACGGTACCGGTTCCCATGCTACTGTTTTCCATAAACATCCGGGCGATGAAACGGGAACGGATCGCCGTTTGTCCCAGTACCGCACGTTCACTGTTTCCTTTATTGACGATATTCAGATAAACACCATTATCCAACTCAACAAATTCATTTTCCTTAAAAATGCTGTCAGTCGGAAATTCTTCCAGAAAAACCAATCCACTATCCGCACGCAAACGATCAATAGCTTTCTCCTGGGCCTTCAACATATCAGTGTATGACTTTGTCTTGTCACACGACACCACCATTATGGCGGTGCACATAATCAACAGGATATAAAAACCTCTCTTCATCTGTTACCTATTTATTGTAAATGAATGGCAAATGTATACAATCTCCGCCACATCTCAGTCATGTTTATCTAAATCTTCTGTTTTATTAGGATTAAATTCCTCCAGGCCTTTTTCAAATACGGCAACAGCATCGGCCAATGAGCCATAAAATTCTCCACCCGAAGCATTTTTATGTCCGCCGCCATTGAAATAGCGGCTTGCAAACTGGTTGCAGGGGAAATCACCGACAGACCGAAGCGAAATCTTCACATAATCCTTATCTTCGCGAATAAAGACACTGAAAGCCACATTTTCGATGCTCAACGGCAGATTGACAAATCCCTCCGTATCACCCGTCACATAATGGAAACGGTTCATCTCTTCCAGCGAAAGCGTGATCAGAGCGGCATGTTGCTCCGGATAAACTTTCATTTTTTCATACAGAACGTATCCCATCATCCGTAAACGGCTTTCCGAATATACCTGGTTCACTTTCCGGTAGATCAAATCCTTATCGATACCTTTCTTGATCAGTTCGCTTATGATCGTATAAATTTCCGGCTTATTCGAATTGTAGGTAAACGAACCGGTATCCGTCATCATACCCGTATAAATACAAGCGGCACAATCTTTATTGATCAGGTCGAACATCCCCATACGACAGATGAAACGGAAAACCATTTCGCTCGTAGACGACATTTCAGGATATGACATCGTAACCCGGCAAAAATCAGCCGGATTCAGATGATGGTCGATCATCACTCTACGCCCCTCTGCCGCCACAACAGCCGGAGCCAATTTTTCGATACGCTTGGGTTCGTTGAAATCGAGGCAGAATAAGACATCCGCATCCCGGATCAGCTGTTCGGCAAAATCAGGATATTTCTCATGAATGACGATTTCTTTATGTCCTGGCATCCATTTATAGAATTGGGGAAAATCGTTAGGGACCACTACCGTCACGTTATCTTTTCCATAGGCTGTCAGAAAATGGTACAGTCCCAATGCGGAACCTATAGCATCCCCGTCAGGGGTAACATGTGTCACTATTACAAAACTTTCGCCTTTCTCGACGTACTTCTTGGCTTTCTGAATTTTCTCTTCGTGAATGATTTTCGTAATCATATATTCTCTTATTTTCAATGACAAAGGTACTACTTTTTTTAGATTCCACACTGCTTTAAATCCTCAATCACCCGGACAAGAAGTATAATTAACAACAAAAACAGAATGACGAGCAAATAACGCGAACGTCCGGTATGACCATACAACAGGATAGACAAAAGCATTCCATACGCCACCAGCATCGCAGGAAAATCGAACCGGAAGGAGAAAACCGCCCCCGGTACCTGGCTAAAAGCATCGACAACCCAAAGCAGGTCGTGCGCCAACCATTCCACCCCAACCTGCAACCAGCCATACCCAGGAATCCATTCAGGCAAAAACATGTAGACCAAACTTGCCGGTATCAACAAAGTCGCAAGAAACGTAAGCGGCAAGTTCGTCAACAAAAAGACAGTCGAAAACTGCCCGAAATAATACAGACATAAAAAAGTCGTGCCCGCCTGTGCCGACAGAGTAACCGTGACCCACCCCCACGGTGTCCTCAAAAACGGATTATGCACTTTTATCAACGCCTGCAACCGAGGTTGGAAATAAAGGATGGACAGCACGGCCAGATAACTCAGCTGGAAACCTATGTCGAATAAGTACAAGGGTTCATAAACCAACATGCAAAAAGCGGAAGCCGCCAATATATTATAACGCTCCGCCCTCCTATCCAACACTCCGCCCGTCAGATACATTGTAAGCATCAACGCTGCCCTCACAGAAGAGACCGCCAAGCCCGTTATCGCAGCAAATCCCCACAATAGCACAAGCAGCGAGATGTAGCGAATCCACCGGCAACATCCATTCCTGGGGAGAAAAGAAAAAAGAAAAGATAAAAAGCCACAGACGATTGCCACATGAAAGCCGCTTACGGCCAGGATATGTGCTACCCCCGTAGCCGAAAAACGGTTCCGCACCTCCCGGCTCATAGCTTGCCGGTAACCGACAGTAATAGTGGCCAGTACAGATTTTTCTTCATCGGTCAGATTTAGTTTTGCGATCGGCTCCAATAATCGTTGCTGTTCTTCCCGCGCCCAACGGGAAAGAAGGGAAGCCGGATGTTCCGACAAGGCCTCAAACTGCGAATAAGCAGTCTTTTGTATCGAAAGGAAAAGCAACAGAGACAAGAAAACCACTCCCCACAGCCAACGGGTTTCATAACAAAAATGCTCCTGCCCTCTCAAGACAAGACCGGCTGTGGTAAGGATAATAACAGGGAGCAATAGTAATACCCAGGAATAAGTACAACACGAAAAAACGGTCTGTAGCATAATCCCCGCAATCCAGACAAGCAGCGGACGGGCAAAGGGACGGATCTGTAATTCTTTTATCATAATGTAAGGTTTTGAAATGGTTGGTTTAAGGCTTGATCGGTATTGCACAAAGGACGTCATTCCGTAGGGGGCAGTGCTCTGCTCTGGCCATTGCATCCAATAAAGGTACGATTTCTGATTGGGAGGAGTAGAACCCCGCCCCTACGAGTCGACATTATAATTCTTTCAATTCTCGGATCGTCTTCAACGGATCAGGGGAACGGAAAACAAAACTACCGGCAACCAGCACGTCCGCCCCCACCTCAAGCAAAGGTTTCGCCGTCTGCATATTGACACCGCCATCGACTTCGATCAAGGTATTCAACCCTTTTGCCAGGATCATATCTTTCAGACGAGCTGTTTTATCTATCGAATGTTCAATAAACTTTTGCCCTCCATAACCCGGATTTACCGACATGAGCAATACCATATCCAAATCCTGCAAGATATCTTCCAACAAGGAAATCGACGTATGCGGATTCAATGTAACAGCCGCCTTCATTCCCGCCTCTTTGATCGCCGCCACCGTACGGTGCAGATGTGTACAAGCCTCATAATGCACATTCATCATATAAGCGCCCGTAGCCGCCACTTCCGGAATGAACTTTTGCGGTTCCACGATCATCAGATGTACATCCATCGGTTTCTTGCAAATTGGCTTCAACGCTTCCAGAACCGGAAAACCAAACGATATATTAGGAACGAACACACCGTCCATTATATCCAGATGCAACCAATCAGCATCACTCTCGTTGATCATTTCCACTTCCCGCTGCAGGTTCAGAAAATCAGCAGCTAACAGAGAAGGTGCTATTTTATGTTTCATACTCTTTTTGCTTTTCTGCAAGACGACGTCAGTTCATTACTAAACCACAGAGTTCCGTGCGTAAAGCGGGTTCTGAATGATAAACCCTCGCAAATTGGGTAAGGAAATCAAGTGTTTGCCGACGCGGCATTGTTTTCCTTTCTTTTCGGTTTCTGTTTGTTTTATTTTCTATTTCATTCATACATTGAGTAGAAAGTCTCTTCATAGGCAACTCGTTTTTTATCTTGTTTGATAATAAAACGGGCAAGCTATCTCCTTATTGTATGACAAGAAAATAAATTTTCAACTTTTAGAGCCTGTTTAAATTTCTCTGAAATAAATTTTGCATAGCTCTCATCGGCCTGCTTTATTCTATTATAGGATTATTTTGAAAAACAACTGTCATACTATCACTAATTTCCTTTTATCAATTGAATATCAA
>NZ_JAHPXO010000055.1:0-21712 GCF_019041495.1 Parabacteroides sp. MSK.9.14 | reverse complement strand
GATCCGGTCGCGCCCCGGTGATATTTTCCCGGTCATCTGTTTCAAATACAAATCCTTGACCGCCAAGTTATGCACCGGATTGCCGATCACTTTCACCTTGTTGTCCCGGTCAAGCAGGAAGGTTTGGAATGTGATGTCTTGCGGAAATTTGTTCAATTTGTCCAACTGACTGTCCCGGTCGATACAGACCGGACGGTTAAAGTTGTCGCGTTTCAGGATATATCGCAATTCTTTATCATCTTTCGACTGGAAGACGAAAATGAACGGGATGTTGCTGTTTGTTGCCGAATCGACATGGGCGATCAATTCTTTCCATTTCGGCAGTTGTAATTTGCAACTGGTACAACCTGTTGAATCGACATAAATCAGCACTTTATATTCTGTATCGGGTATCCGGTATTCCACCTGCTCAGTGACGAAACGGGTGAAAGCCATATCCTGCGGAAACACGATCTCTTTTCCCTGCCATTCCTGAACTAAACGGGCAAATTGCTCTTTTTTGTCTTCTTTGCAAGAGGTTAACAAAAAGAATATAGATAATATGTATAACAGTGGTTTCATCTATTGTTATATTTTAAATTCCATGATCGGCTCGTCGCTTTCTACACATGTGGCGATGACCGTCTTTGTTTTTTCGTTTATATCGATTCCGTATATGGGTTTGTCTAAGGTGTATTTTTGTATGGGATTTCCTTTCAGGTCGAATACATATATATAACGCCCTCCGTCCTCCGGCTTTTCGCCCCGTTGATAAGAGGCTAATTTGTCTTTAAACCGGATTCCTTGGAATACGCTATAGATATATTTGTCAGTGATAACAATATCGCTGAATCCCATAATTCCGGTCGGGAAGCCTTCACCTTTGATGCTTTTAAACCGGGGTTCGCCGTTCGGACCGTATAATACGGTATGGGTATTCTCTTTGGTATTGTATATTTCGATGGATTCCCCTAATTGGGTGACCATTGCCAATATGCCATTGTGCGGGTTGTAATCGATAAAACTACGCCATGCCTGTGCTAATGCTGGGCGGATTTCCGAAGCCAAATCTTTTTCGGTAGGTATTTTACCGATGCTTCTGATAGGTTTACCACTGTAATTGACTTGCCAATATCGGTGCTCTCCTAAATAGTCCGGGATCAGAAAACAAGAGTCTGTGGCACAGAAATCTAATGAACGGATTAGATTTTTATCTAATCGTATCACTTCCTGTCTTGTAGCTGAATGGTCTTTTGCTGAAATCGCCCAGCGTGAGATCTGCATCTTGTTTGCATCGAGTGCATATATGGAATCGAGGGAGTTGAACTGGAATGTTTCGGCCGAAAGCATTTCTTCCGGTCCTTCACCCCGTTTGCCAAAAGAAACAATATGTTTCCAATTCGGATATGTGAAAGCATGAAAATAATTGTCTGCGTTATGCAAATCCATTACAATAGCTATACTGTCTTTGACCACTACCCGGAATGGGTAGCGGAAGAGGGCAGTGTCCAGTTCGATCACCCGCGCACTTATTGCCTTTTCATTGGGAAAAGTCGAATATCGTGGGTAGTAAGTACCGGGGGAATCGGTACAGGAGATTATCGCACTGATACCTATTAATAATACGTATGCAAAACGTTTCACGATTATTCTAAACTTAAACCTGATATTTTATATTTTACTTTGTAGCTTCGGCAATCGACTGAACCATAACCATAGCAATGGGCATCATCATCATTTTCGCCTTGGGCCAATGCTTCAACATTCTGAAATGCCAGACTGTCCAATGTGCTTGTTTCATTATTGTAAAACAGGCTACACACAGCCACCAAACAACTTGTAATAAAAAGCAATTTTAATACTGTTTTCTTTTTCATGTTCCTTTTTTGAGCGTAAAAGTAATCTTCCGATTTAAGATTGTCAACTAAAAGTGGAAACACTTTGCTGTTTCCGGTGAAATGTTGCCAAAGTGTTGATTTTGCTTGTTCGTTTTGTTACTTTTGTCTCACAAATGAGATGAAAATGGAAAAACATAGATTTATTATAGTCTTTGGAGGGATATTGATTTTAACGATATTAGTTGTGTTTTTATCTTGCCATTATTTTTCTCAAATTAAAAATGAGCAGATTCTTAAAGCAACTTATCTTTTTAGTCATGCAGTCGATCTGGAAAAGGAACTGATGCAACCGGAGTTTATCTCTTTCCCCAAATCATATACTGGTATTTCTTCTGATTTTACTGTTATTGAAATCGAAAAGGGAAAAGTTGTTTATAAAAAAAGTGAACAGGCGGACAGTCTTGCTTTGACTGATAAAAGAGAATGGAGCTTTCAATTGTTCATTGCTTTCGAAAATCCCAATCGTGCCTTTACCCTCGACAGTCTTTTTCAAGAAGAACTAAAAAGTGAAGGCATAATCGCCCAGACAGCTGTTTCTTTTTTACAGGGTGACAGCCTTGTCAGTTGTTCGAATAAGCCGTTATCTCGGGCAGGGATCGCTTTGGAGCCTATTGTGTTTGGTGTAGAACATGATCAAAGGCAAATAAAACTACAAGCGTATGTCTTGTTTTCCCATTCCTATTTATTTAGCCGGATGTCTCTGATTTGGGGGCTGATTTTGTTGTGGTGTATTCTTGTTATTATAATGTATATATGGCAACGCCACAAAAATGTAGAGCATAATGAAGCAGCTGTTACTCCTGTTACGCCCGTACCGGTAGCGCTTTCTTCGGATGCTTCGGAGTGGATAGAGATAGCGCAGGATGTTTTTTTCAGCAAGAAAACGGGAGAATTGAAAGATCAAGATCATAAAGTTTTTTTGGCAAGAAACCGTTTACGTGCTTTTATCCGTTTTTTGGAAGCGCCGGATCATACTATCAGCTATCCTGTTTTTTGTAATGATGTGTTAGGGCGGCCTTTGAGCGAAGATGAATCGACAAAAGAAAATAGGCAGCTAAACCGAGCGATAAAGAAATCTATGACGCAAACCATAATGCGACTGCGAGAAGATTTGACAACTTTTCCGGAGTTGTCTATTGAAAATGCTTCCGGTTTATCTTATCGCCTGAATATTGGAACTGTCCGGGAGAGCAACATAAGGCTGGAGGATACCTGTAGCTGGTCACGCGGATCATAACCGGGGCGTTCTTCAAAATTTGGCATATTCCTGCCACTTTCAGGACAACCGCATCAAAATTTTCCAGGGTTGTGATCTACATATGAAGTTTTCTGCAAATCCTCTATCACTCCATCACTCCAAAGGTTGTAGCTATTAATATTCAAGCGTCAGAGACAGTGATACAAGACGTTTTCCTTTATCACTCCTCTATCACCTCTGGAACATGGTTTTTGTTATATTATTGATAATCAGTATGCTGTATTCTATATGCTTTGGAAAAAGCATATAGAATAATCGAATAAACAAATGTAAAAATGAATATAACAGGTATTAAATCGGCGAAATACGGTTCTTCATTCCACAAAAGCCCTCTCTTTTTTTGCCAAAGACAAGCAGATAATTCCGTAAACACCCCCATGTTGCCATCCTTAACACCCGGGTGTACCGACTTTCTACACCCGGGTGTTAAGGATGGCAACATGGGGGTGTCCGGCAACTAAAGTACCGTGCTAGACAATGAAAACCACCCGGTTTTACCTATTTTGCACTCGTTTTTACATAAAATAATCGCGTGATTTACAGGGATGAGAAAAACTGCTATTGCCAGTGATAGGGTAGTGATAGAGAAAACGGGCATGTATCACAAATCAGACAATTTGAATATCAACTGATAGAAAGAAATCAGTGATACAGTGACAGAGGAAATGGGAAAAACTTATAAGATAAGGTCCTGTTTTTTCTTTGGTATATTTCATACACAATAGTTCGTTAAAAATTCGCCAACCCTAAGCGGCTCTGGCAGTAAATAAAATGAGTTCTTTGAAAAGTTTGTCAATAACTTGCATGTCTGGGTTAATCCCAAACACGCAAATAAATCGGGAGTGCTGATAAAAAGCACTTGGAACAAATCGTGATCCGATTGCGAAAAGGCTTGAAGGATATCTTTCTTCTGGCTTTCCAAATTATACTGGAAACAGACTTGTTCAAAGTTGGCTGACAGAATGTGAATCTACTCTTTTTATCTATCTGAATTGTGTATTCAGTCCGTAATATAACAACGATAGTAAAGTTTCTTTGCATAGCCAAGACTGTCGGACTGATATAGTCTAAATTATCCCTTCTAAATCCAAATAAGCGAACTGTATTTCATCGTTTAAGTTTATGATAAGCCGGTTATTTTCTTTGTCATAACAGAAATCGGTTATCATGTATCCGGTTTCCAGGGTTTTGAGGTAATTGCCATTTAAATCGAAGACCAGGAACTTTGTTGGATAGTAGGCGTCTGTGCGGTGATCGCCACCGGAATAAAGGGCCAGAATCTTATCTCCACAAAATTCAACTCCGAGAGAATAGTGCTGGGTTTGTGTTTTTTCGTTTACCCATTTCGGGCCGTAGATATTGCATTTTAAATTCCCGTTAAAATCACAGATGATCATCAGGTCGTATTGAGTATAACATTGGACATATAATTGGTGCTCTGCGGATGCTGCGTATATGAAGCGGACTTTTTTCAAATCGGGATATTCGTATGGCATAGGATTTATTTCCCCGGTTGCCATATTCCATCTGGCAACCGAAGGTTTATAATCGTTGTTACCTATCGGTTCGATGATTTTGGCAATGCAAAGTGTGTCATTCAAATATAAATAATCATCCGGAAACAGTTTTTTCTTCATATCTATTTTTACACTTGGCTGATATTCCGGAGTCGTTAAAACACTGTCCAGGTCGTAAGCGAATATTTTCAGTTTGCCGTGATCCGATACAAAGAAGCGGCGGTTCGTCTCGTCGATTCCAACATGGCCTATAATTGTAATCTCACCCGGACCTTGTCCCTGATATGTACTGCTGGCAAGATGTTCGAATGTGTTTTTGTCAAACAGATGAATGAGTTTGTCCGGTGAATTATAATCGGTGACAATTAAATAATTGTCGATTAGATAAGTCCTCGATATCCGGCCTATCAGCACATCTTGTGTTGAAAACTCTTTCATTTTGTCCCGTACGTCGACCACCTGATCCCGTTTACTCTGGTGTTTTTCTGTTTCAGAATCCTGACTGCAACTCCAACAGACAGCGATCAATAAAAGGTATAACAATTTATTCATGACTTTATTTGCTTTTAATATGTTGTCACGATACAAATATACGAATATTATTTAATTACGATATGATCGTAACGGCTTTGTCCGAATTATTGATAGACATGAACTATATTTTTGTTTTTCATATCTTCATGATGAGATATTGGATCAGCCGGAGGCATAAAGATTCGGAATCTGTCAAAATAATTGCTATCTTTGTCGCCATTTGATATTAATAATTTAAGAAAGAAAATGGAAACAGTAGTAAGTGGCATTCGCCCAACGGGTAATTTGCATCTGGGGAATTACTTCGGAGCAGTAAAAGGATTTTTGCAAATGCAAAATGAGTATAATTGCTTTTTCTTTATTGCAGACTGGCACTCGTTGACTACACATCCGCATCCTGATAATATCCGTAACAGTGTAAAGACGATCCTGGCCGAATATCTGGCTTGTGGCATCGATCCGGAAAAAGCGACCATCTATCTTCAGAGCGATGTGCGCGAAATTCCCGAATTGTATCTGTATCTGAATATGAATGCAGGGATCGGCGAGTTGATGCGTACTACTTCTTTCAAGGATAAGGCACGCCAGCAGTTGCACATCGACCGTGTCAACACCACGGAAGGGGATGTGGAAAAGGAAATTTTCAACGAAGGCAATAAACATAGCGTAAGCGCCGGTTTGCTGACCTACCCGACTCTGATGGCTGCCGATATCATTATTCATAAGGCGGTGAAAGTACCGGTAGGGAAAGACCAGGAACAAAATATGGAAATGGCGCGCCGTTTTGCCCGTCGTTTCAATGCAACTTACGGAGTCGAATGTTTCCCGGAACCCGCCTCTTTCTATTATTCCAATAAGGCGATCAAAGTTCCCGGACTGGACGGATCCGGCAAGATGGGTAAGAGCGAAGGTAATGCTATCTACCTGATCGACGATGAAAAGACAATCAAGAAGAAGGTGATGAAAGCTGTGACAGATGCAGGTCCGACGGAACCGAACAGCGTGAAACCCGAACCGATTGCCAATCTGTTTACGATGATGGAGATCGTATCGACAAAAGATACTTTCGATTTCTTCAATGAGAAATATAACAATTGCGAGATCCGTTACGGAGATTTGAAAAAGCAGTTGGCTGAAGATATCAATAATTTCTGTGCTCCGATTCGTGAACGTATCTTGGACATTCGTTCCAACGAAGACTATTTGGCAAAAGTAGCCCGCATGGGAGCCGAAAAAGCAAGCGAGAGCGCTGCGAAAACGTTGCGTGAAGTGCGTGAGATTATCGGATTCAGAGGATAAGCATATTCAGGCTTACTATATTTGAGGCACGGATTACACCGACCTCACGGATGAATTAAAACCGTGTAGTCTGTGTAGTCCGTGTTTTGTTTATGTTTGCAAGGCAGGTGATTTTGTGCGGTATAATTTATTAAAATCATAATAAAGAACCTGAAAATCGGATTATTAAATGGAAAACTACTTTACTTTGCAGTGAATAGAGACAAGTAACAAATGTATGGCGGCAATATCTGCGGGTGAATTTGAACGTATTTTCAAGGAGTTTTATAAGCCCTTGTGCCTGTTTGCACTCCGTTTTACAGAAAAAATGGAAGATGCCGAGGACGTCGTGCAGCAGGTTTTTGCCGATGTTTGGGATAAGAACAGCCATGATATGGTAATTGCTAACTTTAAATCCTATCTCTATCAGGCGGTACGGAACCGTTCCCTTACGCTTATCGCCCAGTCTTCCGATATGTTACAGACAACGGAATGTATTGCTGATATAGAAGACCTGTCGGAAGAGGAACAGATATATCAATCGGAACGGGATGCGCGTCTTTGGGCGGCTATCGACGGATTGCCTGCTGAACGGAAGAAAATATTTCTGCTTTCCAAGCGGGACGGATTGAAATATCAGGAGATTGCGGAGGAGTTGCATATTTCCATTAAAACAGTTGAAAACCAGATGGGAAAAGCATTAAAGACTTTGCGGGAAACTGTCATACGGATTTATTGTTTCTTTTTTTCTTGAATGAATAGGGGTTTTTTCAAATTTCCGGTCTTAGTGATAGAAAGGTTAAATGTTTATGTATCACTAATACAAAAAAGAAAAATGAAGAAATTCGTGTTATTTGTGATGTTGATGATGAGTGTGGTATCGGTGAGCGCACAACGATGGTCGTTGACGCCGGAAGTCGGGATGACGGCCGTCAAGAGAGGCGGCTTCTCTTATATCGATGAACCGGGATACACTTGGAATGCCCGTTGGAAAATCGGAGTTGGAGTGGAGTATGTTGTTAAACCGGACCGTTTTTCATTGAAATCGGGGTTGTATTATGCTCAACGGGGATATTCGAGACAATCGACTTCGTTCGGGAACATTTACCCGACAATAGACGATCAGTCGGAGTCTACTTTTAGTAAAAGCTATTATAAGACGAGGCGTCATTTCTTGCAAGTCCCGTTGATGGCGAATTTGTCATTCTGTTTAGCGGATAATGTACGGTTGAATCTGGCTGCCGGTCCTTATATCGCTTATTCGATGGGAGATAAAAATATAGCTGTGTATAATGAATATACACCGGGTAATAGTAGCAGTCATGAAAGTTATGGCTCTATCTATTATGGAGGTAATGGAGGTTATTTGTATGGTGGCGGATGGGTAGAGAAAGGTTTTAGTCATGAAAGTTGGACGCACGATAACTCTTTCGACTGGGGACTTTCGTTTCAGGCAGGATTGGAAATAGGCTCCTGTGTGATGAATGTCGGTTACGATGCCTCTTTGGGCAAGGAATACGAATATGATTCGGTCGACTTGAAATACCATACTTTCAGTTTATCTGTCGGTTATAAATTTAAATTAGGAAAATAAACAATGGAAAGGGCTGTGGCAATTGTCCATTGTCCATTATCAATTGTCAATTGAAATGAAGAACAACGAGCGAGATGATAGATTTGAAAAACGCCTTCGTTTTGTAGTCCGGCACTACAAAGAGGGGAGCTTGGATGAGGATAAGGCTTGGAAACGGTTTGCCTTTCGGCAGGGAATCTGCCGCCAGGTCGCTTTTCGCCGTTATTGGATGGCGGCCGCTTCTGTTGTGCTTTTGCTTATTGGATTCGGCACTTTTTATGTGAAAGAGCGGAATAATCCCGAATGGGTATCTGTCGCTACTGTATCGGGGCAATTAAAAGATGTTTATTTGCCGGATAGCACGCTGGTTTCTATGGCCGGAAATTCGACACTTCGGTATGATGTGAAGAAATATGGAAAGGAAAGACGTGTGGTGGAGATGACGGGAAAAGCTTTTTTCCAGGTGAAGAGGAACGAGGCGCGCCCCTTTTCCGTTCATACTGCCATGACGGAGGTGACGGTTTTAGGTACCAGCTTCCAAGTTAGTGAACAACCGGACATGACGGAAGTCGATGTCGTTACGGGAAAAGTGCGTTTTGCTGCCGGAAAGGAGCCCGAACCGGTTATCCTGACGGCGGGAATGTCGGCCTCTTATTCGAATGAAAAGAAAGAAATAGATATCCTGAAGGAAGAGAATCCGAATAATCTTTCCTGGAAAACGAAGCAGTTGAGGTTTAACGATACGCCTTTGGAGAAGGTGATCAGGGACCTGAACGAGTATTACCAGGTGGAGATCATCAACAAAGTGGATTCGCCGGATTCCCGACTGACCGCAACATTCAACGATCTGCCTCTTGACGAAGTCCTGATGGTTATCAATCAGACGTTGGATATCCGATTGGTTCCCCGGAAAGATAAATAAAAAATATGTATCGTGTTTACCTATTTGTCATCGGGATTTGTATATGTTGCCCGCTGATCGGAGCGAAAGAACCTTTGCCCCTGTTGGCGGACCCGACTCCTACTGTCACGCTGGATATGAAGCGGGTACCGTTACAGGATATTTTGCTGGAGATCGAAAAGCAGACCGGCCTGTTTTTTTCCTATGAATCGTCGATGTTGAAAGAATTCCGCCATGTTTCGTTGACGGCGCGCGACGAGTCTCTTTCTTATTGCCTGAAACGGTTGTTCGAGCCTTTACCTCTTGTTTACCGGATTACGGGACGTTATGTGATATTGAAACGGAAACCCCGGCAATATACCATCAGTGGGTTTGTGCGGGATTCCGCATCCTACGAGAGTCTGATTGCGGCAACCGTGGTGGAGCGTTCTTCCGGAAAAGGATCGGTTTCCAATAATTACGGCTTTTACAGTATTACGCTACCTCCGGGGAAAGTGGTGCTGTCTTCTTCTTATGTCGGCTACGAGCCCTGTTCCGTTACGTTCGAGTTGACCCGCGACACGATGATCGATCTCTCCCTATCGCCTGCCGGGGTACTGGGGGAAGTCGTGATAAAAGGAATTTCTCCCCGGTCGGATGTTTTGAACAGTCGGGTAGGGGTGTCGGATGTCCCGGCAAGCCGGGTGAAATCGTTGCCGGCCCTGTTGGGCGAAACGGATGTTGTCAAGACTTTGCAACGGCTACCGGGTGTGACCGGAGGAACAGAAGGCATGAGTGGCTTGTTTGTGCGGGGAGGTGATGGCGACGATAACCTGTTTTTGCTTGATGGAAATCCGGTCTATCATACAGACCATGTGTTAGGCTTCTTTTCGGCTTTCAATCCGGATGCTGTGAAGAATGCCACTTTTTATAAAGGAAGTTTTCCGGCGGAATACGGCGGGAGACTTTCTTCTGTTGTAGATGTGCGTACAAACGAAGGAAACCGGAAAGAATATCACGGGAATATCTCGATCGGCTTGCTGGCGGCGCGTGCCAATCTCGAAGGGCCGATCATCAAGGATCGGTCTTCGTTCAACGTGTCGGTACGGCGTACTTGGATGGAATTGATTACCTGGCCACTCATGACGGCAGTGAACAAGAAGGCCGATACTGAATGGAAGGGCGGATACCATTTCTACGATATGAATGCTAAAGTCGATTATTCTTTTACGGACCGTAGCCGTGCTTATCTGAGTTTTTACATGGGAAGTGACAGTTATCGTAACGGTGAGGATTCGAAAGATATACATGGTGAAGATCGGGACTTCCGCTGGCGCTGGGGAAATCTGATCGGGTCTGCCGGGTGGAACTACCTGATCAACCGGAAACTGTTTGCCACTTTTACCGGAGGGTATACCCGCTACCGTTCGCATATAATCCAGAAGCAGAATGCTTTTGTCTCATCGCCGGATAAGAGCGGACAGGTCTATTTTCAGGAAGGGCATTATCGTTCGGCTATGGAAGATGTGAGTCTGAGAGCCTCTTTTGACTATCGCCCGAATGTCGACCACCGGGTTCGGATGGGAGGCGATTACCTGTTCCATCTTTTTCGTCCCGAACAAAGTAATATGAGTTCCTGGTATAAGGATTCGGTTGTTTCGCAAATGAATAATACGGTCTTTTCACATTCTTTGATTCATGGCCACGAAGTTTCCCTGTATGCGGAAGACGAAATGTTGCTGACCGACCGGTTGCGGGTGAATGCCGGGTTGCGCTTTACCCTTTTCCATGTACAAGGAGAGACATACCAGTCATTCCAGCCCCGTTTTTCCGCCCGCTATCTGTTAGGGCGGAACCTGTCGGCAAAAGTGTCCTATACGAAGATGAACCAATATATCCATTTATTGTCCAACAGCTATATCAGCCAGCCGACGGATATCTGGGTGCCGGTTACCGGGAATATCCGTCCGATGCATGCGCATCAGGTAACGGGTGGCCTATTTTGGCATTATAAAGAATTGGATTTCTCGGCTGAAGGCTATTACAAACGGATGAATAATCTGGTGGAATATAAGGATAACGGTCCGGTTCTTCCCTCTTTTGAGGGGTGGGAAGACCGGGTCGGAGTGGGGAAGGGACGTTCTTACGGCTTGGAACTGATGGTGCAGAAAAAGACCGGGCGGTTTAACGGATGGATCGGGTATACGCTCTCCTGGTCCGATCGCTGGTTTCCGGATGGGACGGTCAACAAAGGACATCGTTTCCCCTCCAAATACGACAACCGGCATAAAGTCGATATCGTCGCTTCCTACAAACTTTCAAAAAAGGTGGAACTGACGGCAGCCTGGATGTATAAGTCCGGTAATCACCTGACGATTCAGGATGTGCAATACCGCCCGTTACCGGAGCTGACGGAGCGTGGCTATCAGGAGGAGCTTTGGTGGGGATATGGCGAGAACGCAAGTTCGCGCAACAATTACCAGCTTCCGGCTTACCACCGGCTTGATTTAGGTGCTAATTTCTACCGGTATAAGAAGAACGGGCGTATGGGAATCTGGAACCTGAGTCTTTGCAATGCCTATTTTAAGGCGAATCCTTTCTCAGTCCGGCCTATTTATTATCAAACGGAAAAAGGGCGGGAGGTCGTGTTGGAGCAGACCTTGTTGTTTCTTTTCGTCCCTTCTGTTTCTTATACATATAAATTCTGATGGCGATGAAGAAGATACTGTTTGCCTTGTGCCTGCTTTTGTTTGTCTCTTGTACCCGCGACGTGGTGCTGGTCCTTCCGCCCGTTTCTCCGCGCCTGGTGCTGAATGCTTCCGTTTCGCCGGATACGGATGTGACGGCTTTCTTGTCCAAAAGTTGGTTTGTCTTGGACACGGTTACGGACGACGGGGTCGAGGATGGCAGCATACAAGTGTTTATAAACGACCGTTTGCAAGGACGTATGCAGCCCGTTTCCGATAGCCGGTTTACAGGACGGTACGTGTTGCCCGGATGCCGTGTGAGGGCCGGCGATCGCTTACGGCTGGAAGCAGAGGCGGGTGGTTTCGATCTGGTAGGGGGAGAGACAGTTATCCCGGATCCGGTGGAGGTGTTGTCTGTCGATACGGTCCGTTTTACCCGCTTTGGTTATGGAGGATATGAATATCCTTCCATACGGCTGTATGTCCGGTTTCGTGACAAGCCGGATAAACGAAACTATTATCGCTTGATAATTGAAAAACAGACAGAGTTCCAGAAGGGAGACAGTGTGATAACCTGTAGTTCGATGTACCGGTCAGAACTTAATTATACGGATTGGTTGGGCGTAGTTTATGAAGATCCGGTATTTCGTTCGACAGTGACGAATCCGGTTATTGAGCAGTTAGATGGGACGACTTGCCGGGGCACGTTTACGGACGATATGTTCGATGGCAAAGACTATACGGTCCGCTCTTCTTTCTGGCCTGTCGATAGTTCCTTTAAGGGCGATTCTGTAACGACAACGGTGCATTATGATATTCGTCTGATGGCTATTTCGGAAGAATACTATCGGTATCTGGTTGTAATCCGTAATTTCTCTATCTCGTTGGGTGATGCTTACTTAGATGGTTTGGTGGAACCCACCGCCACTTATACGAATGTCGAAGGTGGTTTTGGAATTGTTGCCGGTTGCCAACTGGCCCATCGCCGTTTTACAATGCCTTTCGGTGATAAAGAACCCTCTTGGAATCCGTTTGCCGTTTATGATTGATTTATAAAAATTTCCGGATCGAGTAGGGGTTTTTCCTGTTTTCCTGTCTTATGGATGAAAAGTCAATAAAGATAAGATGAAGAAGTTTATGTCGAGAGGATGGTTTACCTGTGTTTTTGTGTGTTTGAGTTGTTTTTTGATATCGGAGAAGTTGTCGGCAGAGGTAAATGGTGGAGATGAGGTTCGAACGGTTACATTGAACATGTGGAACGTTTCTTTGAAGGAGATTCTGACAGAGATCGAGAAGCAGGCCGGAGTGACTTTTTCGTATGAATCATCTTTGTTGAAAGAGTTTCAGAAAACGAGTTTCAAAGTGAACGATGCTGCATTGGACGATTGTCTGGCACGACTTTTTGCCGGCTATCCGTTCGTGTACAAGAGGACAGGAAATATTGTCGTTCTGAAACGTAAACCCAGACAGGTCACGATCAGCGGTTTTGTGCGGGATAAAACTTCCGCAGAATCCCTGGTCGGGGCTTCTGTGTATGAAGTGAATAGCCTGAGCGGTGTGGCTGCCAATACCTATGGATTCTTTAGTCTTTCGTTGCCTGTACCGTCGGGCAGTGATGGTGCTCCCGTTCGTTTGCAAGCGTCTTATATCGGTTATGAGAGCCATCTGTTCACAATTCCGGTGTTGAAGCAAGACACAGTCTTGGTAATCGATTTGCAGCCTAATGCCGCAATCGGAGAAGTGTTGGTGACAGCCTTGGAAACAACCCGCCAAACGGTCCGTAGTACGCAAATGGGAACATTGGAGGTGAATCATGCTACTATTCGTGCGACTCCGACTTTGTTGGGGGAGGCCGATATTATCCGGACCTTGCAATTGACACCTGGAGTGTCGGCTGGGACGGAAGGTATTTCTGGTTTGTATGTCAGGGGTGGAAATTCGGATGAGAACCTTTTTCTGGTCGATGGTAATCCTGTCTATCAGGTGAATCATATCGGCGGTTTTTTCTCTGCGTTCAACAATGAGGCGATTAAAGGCATGAATTTCTTCAAAGCCGGTTTCCCGGCCCGTTACGGCGGACGCCTTTCTTCGGTGGTGGATGTGCATACCAAGGAGGGGAATATGAAAGAATTTCATGGATCCGCCTCTTTAGGGTTGGTTTCCGGTAATCTGAATCTGGAAGGGCCGATTTGGAAAGACCGGACTTCTTTCAATATAGCGCTTAGGCGTACGTGGTTGGATGTGCTGACGGCTCCTGTGTTGGCGATTGTAAATAAGAAAAATAAAAAGAATGGAGAACGTATTAATGTCCGTTATGCTTTCCATGATTTGAATGCTCGTATCGACCATCGTTTCAGCGACCGGAGTAGGATGTATTTGAGCCTCTATAACGGGAATGATGTCTTGAAAGTAGGAAGTGAAGATTTTGCTTATTCCGAATATACAAGCGAATATCGTAATACGATCGACGCCTATATGCGTTGGGGGAATTTGGTCGCTTCTGCTGGCTGGACGTATGCGTTCAGTAATAAGTTATTCGGAAAATTGTCCGGTTTCTATACGCGATATCGTTCTAAAATCAGATATAAAGAGGAAGATGTTTCCGGTAAGGAAGGTGATTCCGGATATAAGTATTCTTTGGACGAGACGACCAATGTGACAGGAATCACGGATTTTGGTGTTCGTACCTCGTTTGATTATCGACCGGTGGCGGCACACCGTATCCGTTTTGGCGGTGATTACCTGATTCATTATTTTCAACCGGAGTATAACCGGATGAAAGCATTGGACAATAGTCTGCCGGATTCTATGCAGATTGCTAAAACTTTTTCCGACGACAAGTTGTGGGCACATGAATTGGCTGCCTATGCTGAAGATGATTGGTCGATTTCCGATGCTTTTCGTTTAAATGTCGGACTTCGTTTCAGCCTGTTTAATATTGATAACAGGACGTATACCGGTATTGAGCCGCGTGTTTCTATGCGCTGGTTGCTTTCACCGGATGTTAGTTTGAAAGCTTCTTACTCCCGTATGAACCAGTATGTACATTTGATCAGTAACAGCTTTATGGATTTGCCGACTGATTCTTGGATGCCGGTGACTAATAAGTTGAAGCCGCTTGTCAGTGACCAGATTTCTTTGGGTGGTTATTACAATTGGAATCAGCTATTGGATTTTTCTGTTGAAGGTTATTATAAACGGATGAACAACTTGTTGGAATATAAGGATGGTTATAGTCTGATTCCTTCATCCGTTTCATGGGAAAATAAGATGGCTTCCGGTGAAGGGCGTGCTTACGGAGTGGAGTTTATGGTTCGTAAGCAAACAGGAAAAACAACCGGATGGGTCGGGTATGCGCTGGCGTGGGCGGATCGTCAGTTTGACGAAATAAATAAAGGACGGCGCTATCCTTCCCGTTACGACAATCGGCATAAATTGAATATTGTTGTCATGCATAAACTCTCCAAAAAAGTAGAGCTGTCGGCTGCCTGGACTTATTCGTCTGGTAATTATACAACATTGTCACTGGAAAATTATTATCCGAGTGACCATCTGCACCAACCGGGAGAAAGACCTTTCTGGGGGAATGGGACTGGTGAAGATTATTATGACCAACGTAATAATTATCAACTTCCTGCCTACCATCGTTTGGATGTGGGCATTAATATATATCGTCCTAAAAAGAAGGGGCGTATGGGAATTTGGAATATTAGTATTTATAACGTGTACAGCCGGATGAATCCTATCCTGGTTTATAAAGGAGATGTCAAAGAGGAGGCTGGATCAGACGACTATGGGAATCCGAATGTCACCTATCGGAATGCATTCAAGTCTATTGGTATTTTTCCGATCATACCGTCGGTTTCATATACATATAAATTTTGAAGGAGGAAAAAGATGAGATATAATATTTGTATATTGGTTTTGTTGTTGTTTGTCTTGTCCGGTTGCGAGAAAGAGATAAATTTGGAACATATGCGTCCTGAACCCAAACTGGTGTTGAATTGTCTGGCCGTACAAGGTGATACACTATCGGTAGAACTTTCCCGTACCTGGTTTTATGCGGATAATAAGGTCAAAGATATTTTTGTGTCTGGTGCGGATGTAAAACTTTATGTGAACGATGTGTTCCGGGAATCATTGTCCGAAGTGGCCGTAAAGTATGAAGAGCTTGATATCGATGCCGTTCGTTACAAATCTTCATCTTATATACCTGTGACGGGCGATCGGATACGCCTTGTGGCTTCTCGGAATGGTTTTAAGGATGTGGAGGCCGTGACGGAAGTCCCTCGCCCCTGTTCTGTCTCGGGTTTCGAGCTTCAACAGGAGAGTGTAAGAGATACTACTGAATGGTTTGATGATGCATATATACATTTGGCTCAAAATAATACCGTGTGCTTCACTCTTCACGACGAACCAGGCGAAGACAATTATTATCTGATTTATTTCCGTCAGGGAAATATTTGGGGAGGAGAAAACGATACCGTTTATTCCTGGTATTCTTTTAGGCCTGATTATGGTAGTGAACCGGTATTTGCTGTTCAGAATTCGGCTTTAGATCAGATTTTCGGATATGATGGTGTGGGTGGTTATAACGGACTCGCTTTTTCGGACGAGTTGTTCGATGGGAAAAGCTATCAGTTTAAGATCCCTTGGAAAATAAGTCTTAGCTATACTCAGAGTGTCGATTATACCCCCTACATATACCGTTGTTATCTGTATTCCGTTTCTCGCTCCTATTATAACTATATGAAAACCATGAATGATTTGTATGAGAGTGGCTTTGTCGGCGATCTGGCGGAAATAGGCTTTGCCGAACCGGTCCGCATCTATTCGAATGTAGAAGGCGGAACCGGTATTTTAGGCGGCAGCTGCATGGAGTCCTGGGAATTTACAAGTGAATGATCAAGTCTACGCTGACCGGATAATGGTCCGAAATCCCTTCAGTTTCTATTCCGTTGTGGATATGGGCGTCGACACACCGGGAAACCAGGGATGGAGAAACCAGTATATAATCCAACCGTTCGCTTATCCCGTGCAGACGGGTGTCGCCATGTTGCCATCGGTAAAGGAAAGCGGTCGGGAATGTCGTTCGTTTATCGGCAGGGACATACAAACGGCATATATCGGTCAGCCCGATGGATAGGAATTGGGACAGAACTGAATAATCAAGCCGTCCGTCACGCATATTCCGGTATGTTTCTTGTTCGGCATCCCATTTCTGCTTGTTTTTGATGAGTTGGGCGTGTGTTTCCACCCAATCGGCGTCGAAAGGCGAATAGGCGTTGAAATCTCCCATGACCATACAGTTGTCCAACTGATTGTCCTGTATGTATTTTGTCAGCATTTGCGCTTCTTTCAGTCGGAACTTCCAGTCGTGAGGGCTGAGATGGGTGACGATGATATCCAATCCATACGTTTTTACGTGCAGCATGCCGTGCCAGAAATCTTCTACTTGTTTCTTTACGACCGTGATCGGTTTGTTGGAAGTTATGCCGACCGGGTATCCTTCTTCTTTCACGATGGCATAATACTTATGCCCGTATTCGGAGGCTAGTTGGCCTAAATTTTTTTCTGTAAATCCAACCAGTTCGGTTATGGCCAGAATGTCCGGTTGCTGTCCTTTTATCCAGTCGATAAAATTTGCTCGCCGGGAAGCATCATGTTCGAAACCGTTCCAAATATTGTAGGATATAACCCGTAGTTTCTCTTTTCTTGCTGGTTGCCCGTTGCTTGTTATGGGAAATAACGATATGAGCAGTAAGGTATAGAGTATATGATGTAGTTTCATGGTTCTATTGTTTTGACACATTTAAAAGTGGGTGTTGCGATAATTTTGTCTATTATTTCTTTATGTTCAGTTACCGATCCGGAACATTCCGATCTTGCCTGCCGGATAGAACATGAACTGGCGTTCCATCTTTCCGCGGATCGGATTGTATTCGTAGTTAACCCCTACGCCGACCCTGAAGCCGCTGTCGTTCACCTTGAATTCGAATGCTCCGCCTACGTTTGTATGGTTGTAAAACGGGTTCATCAGCATATGTGGGTTGTTTCTTTCGTTGTGATCGTAAAACGTATATTGTCCCCATCCTCTCACTGTCATCCAGTCGGTCACGTCATAGCTGGCCATCGCATTGAACCCGCCCATGAATTGGGGGGAAGGATTGAACGGGGTGAAATAGCGTCCGCCGAAAGCGCCTCCCGACAGGGAGAACCGGTCGTATGTCCATAGTAGTTCCGTGTTGATCCGGGTAAGACCACCGATGCCGGGCCATGTGTATTGTTGTCCGCTTGTGATAAAGGCCACTTGTTCGCTGACGGGGATGATCGATACTTCATGGAAATCCAATGCCATCGGCGAAACACGTCTTAACATCGGTGTGTAAGGATTGAAGAAAGGCTGGTAGGCAGCAGATGAAATAATCATGTCCATCGGGCGCTCCTGTTCATATGCGGATTGGACCGGAAGATCGGGAATGAATTCACGCAACTTGGCTTCGATCAGTTGCCTGTCCGATGGCGTGAAACTTTTGTATGTGAATTTGGGCAGGTTCAAGTCGAAAACCGCCCGTTTGGGTACTGCCACCATTCGTCCTTCTTTGGTTCTGATCCAAGTCAGATCAGATTGTGCTTGCAAACATAATGCGCACAATAACAATATGATTAAACTAATTCCCCGCTTCATACAACAACTCATTTAATTTCTGCGAAGATAAAAATAAATTTAGATATTTGTGTATAAATAATGAAGATCGGTGCAACTATCCGGAAATCTGTTTCATCATGTAATCAGAGAGTAGCAAGTATTTATGGACGAACAACTGTTAATCGACGGATGTAAGCGTGGCGAAGCATTGGCTCGTAAAGAATTATATGAACTGTACGCACCTGCCATGATGAGCGTGTGTGTCCCGGTCAATTTGGTGATTAATTTGTGGGACAATCCGGATTGGAATGTGTACGTCTCCGGGGGGGCAGCATGATAGAGAAAGGAGTGCGCTTCGAGTTTTGAAAATCAATGGCATAGTATAAACTATTATGTGCTTCCGCTTGTTATATTTTATAGTTACTTAAAAAAATAGGCGATGAAATTCTTTATTGACACGGCTAATCTGGATCAGATCCGGGAAGCAAATGAATTGGGTGTACTAGACGGTGTTACCACCAACCCTTCTCTGATGGCGAAAGAGGGTATCAAGGGAGTAGAAAACCAGCGTAGACATTACATCAAAATCTGCGAAATGGTGGATGGGGATGTGAGTGCCGAAGTGATTGCCACAGACTACGAAGGCATGATCAAGGAAGGTGAGGAACTGGCCGGACTAAATCCGCATATCGTAGTGAAGGTCCCTTGTATAGAAGCCGGAATCAAGGCAATCAAGTATTTTTCAGGTAAAGGCATCCGTACGAATTGTACGCTTGTCTTTTCTCCGGGACAGGCATTGTTGGCGACCAAAGCGGGTGCGACGTATGTTTCTCCTTTTGTCGGCCGTTTGGACGACATTGCGAGTGACGGAATCGAACTGGTGCGTAAGATTGTTGAGATGTACGATTACTACGATTACGAGACGCAGGTGCTGGCAGCCTCCATCCGTTCTACACAGCATATCATTCAGTGCGTGGAAGCCGGAGCCGATGTGGCAACCTGTCCGCTTTCTGCTATCAAAGACTTATTGAAACATCCGCTTACCGATAGTGGCTTGGCAACTTTCCTTGCCGACTATAAGAAGGTGAACGGATGATTTTCTTCCTCTTTTTATTCACTCTTTAGGCTTTTTACCGGGTTGCTCGAAGCTGCCCGGTAACTGTGCCATCCTACCGTTAGTAATGTGATAGCCAGGACGATGCCTCCGCCCATTAGGAAATAGAGTGGGGAAATGCTTATCCGGTTGGCGAAACTTTCCAGCCAACGGTTCAGCAGTACCCAGGCAAGAGGTGTTGCAATCACGAATGCCACTGCTATCCATTTGACGAACTGTCGGATCAGTAGTAACATGATGCTTCGTGTGCTGGCTCCATTCACCTTTCGGATGCCGATCTCTTTGGTCCGCTGTTTGGTCGCGTACAAAGCCATTCCAAACAGGCCGAAGCAGGTCAGGAGGATACTGATGATGGAATACATCAGCAATAAGTTCGCCATATCGGTCGTCCTGCGGTTGCGTTGCATGAATACTTCGTATACATCTATATAGGTGAAGTATTCATTAGGGTTTACCTTTTTCCATACCGCTTGTAACGTTTCCATCCCTTCCTTTTTCTGTTTTTCATTCAGTCTGACATAGAGTGTCCGGTAGTGTTGGTTGCCGGCGTTATTGAGATAGATCAAGGAAGGCATCGCTTCTTCTTCCAGCGTATTGATATAGAGGTCGCTGACAATCCCGCAGATTGTACATGCCTGTTTTGGATCCCCGGCCAGGACATTTTGGAAGGATTTGTCATACCGGCTGACCAGTTGGCCGACAGGGTTTTCACCGGCCGGGATCAGTATGTCCGCATATCTCCGGTTTATGTAGACTGGTTGGTCATATTTCTGCATGGCTTCCCGGGGAGCCAGTCCTTGGTGGATTTGTAGGTTCAGGGTTTGCAGGAGATCTTCTTCGCCCATGTATTGGACCGACGAATAGTAGGATTCTGATCCATCTTTGTTTTCAACAATGATCTGTTGGAGCCAGGCGAAGAGGAGGGAACCTCCGGCACGTGTGACGGAGGCTATTTCCGGTCTGTTCTTCAGTTCGGCTGCGAATGTGTTGACATCCAGTTTCCCTCCTTTCCAGCTTCCGATTTCGATTAGATTGCGGTAGCATTCGCCTTTCTTTTGTGTCAGTTTCAATTGTGCATGGATGGTGAGTGTTCCGATAACCAGCCCGATGGAGATGATATACTGCATGACGGAGAGAGCGGTGACGACCTTTCTTTTTTTGTTTCCGGTGAAGAACAGGCGGTAGTTGCTATCCGTCAGGTTGGCGATTTTCCGGCTCATGTAGCAAGCTGGGATAACGGACAGGATCAGGATTAGTCCGCAGATAACGGGTAGCACCTGCCTGTTCAGAAAAAATCCGGTGGTGATCCTTCCGGACATGATCCGGTTGAAAACGGGGATCAGGTCGTGGGCGATCAGCAACGAGAGCAGGAAGGCGATGCCGACTGTGAGGAATGTATCCAGAAACAATTGGTAGTTCATCTCTGCTTGTGTGGCTCCCATCAGCTTTTGTGTGTGTATGATCCGTATCTGTTGAAGGATCCGGGAGAAACTGAGATTGATATAGTTAGAGCAGGCGATCAGCAGGATCAGTAAGGCTGATATCAGCCCGATGAGTAACAGCGATTGCTGGGAACGGGCGATATAAGGAATCGATTCCTGCGTATAGTGTTGGAAATAGGATTCTTGTAAGGTATAGAAATAGTATCGCCCTTTCTCCTGTTGCAGGGTAGGGACTCCGTCTGCTTTGATCTTTTGGGCGAATTGTTCTTTGTCGAACGAGGGGGAGACTTTCAAAAGGGCGACTCCTCCACCGTAATAGTCTTGTCCGATACCGGTGAGCATGTCGAATTTGAGGTAGGACTGAGAATGTTCTTTCAATACGGCAGCAATTTGGAAAGGGCGGGAAAGGGGTGTTGTTTCGTCCTCATAACGTATGCCTCCGTCCGCCAGGTCTATTTGGACAATCTTTCCTACCGGGTTTGTTTTTCCGAATAGTTTCCGGGCACATGATTCGCTTAGCGCGGCTTTGTCCGGGGAGGCAAGGGCGTCATGCAGGTTGCCGTGCAGTACTTCATATTCGAAGAAGCGGGCAAAAGTAGTGTCTGTTATGGTAATCAGGATTGGGTCGTATTTTTTATCCCCTATGGTGACGGAGTTGCAATCGATTGAGCCGAAGCGCAGGTAATCTTCCACTTCCGAATATTGCTCTTTTAGTTGAATCGGGATCTTTCCAACAATGAATCTGTATTTGTAGCGAATGTAATGATTTATTATGAGCCTGTTTAAATTTCCCTGAAATAAATTTTGCATAGCCTTCATCGGCCAGCTTTGTCTCTTTATAGGATTATTTTGAAAAACAACTGTCATACTATCACTAATTTCCTTTTATCAATTGAATATCAA
>NZ_JAHPXO010000054.1:0-23012 GCF_019041495.1 Parabacteroides sp. MSK.9.14 | reverse complement strand
ACTAAATTTCAAATATTTCAAAGAACTCTTTTAGATTTTAATGGGACAACAATGATTACTTATGGCACAAATATAACCATTATTAATGAGTAAGCAACGAATCGAGAAGAATGTTCAAATAATAACCATCGACAAAACGGAGGCGTTTAAATATAAAACGACCTTTTTCGCCGGAAAAGATGCAAAAACAGGGCATAAAAACGCATCCAACACAGCAGATAAACATCCCCACACCCCCGCAAAGGCCTCGCGCAGACCCGGGTCTGCACCTCTCCCACACCCGGGCCTCTGTGGTGGGTACACCCGGGTCTCAAGCGGCTTTGCAAGCTGTTTTTGACAAAAGAAAAGCCTGTCTTGATGAAAAAAGAAGCCGCTTTAACAGGTTTTGCACCTGTTCCCGGACGGTCCCTGTTTTTATCGTATAATTGATACACAGGATATTATCGTTTTTCTCCATGATGGTTATGACAGATGAATGGCAGTTCAAAACAGCAACTATCATGCCATAACATATTGGCTTAAACCGATATACATGTGGATATGATAGTATGATAGTTAAATCATCTTTTGCCACATCCTGATCTTGTTTTAGTTTTGCTTGTTTGTTCATATCAATACTTATAATGGTAATAAAAAAACTGCGTAACTCTCCATCGAAAGCTACGCAGTCTACTATATTATAATAAAAAATTTACAGCTATTATTCTTCACCTAACAGGATTTCCAAGATCTGAACGGCAGCCTTCGACACAGAAGTACCCGGACCAAAGATGGCAGCAACGCCTGCCTTGTACAGGAAGTCATAATCCTGTGCAGGAATAACGCCACCAGCTATCACGATGATATCTTCGCGTCCTAACTTCTTCAGTTCTTCGATCACCTGCGGAACCAAAGTCTTGTGTCCGGCAGCCAAAGAAGAAACACCCATTACGTGAACGTCGTTTTCTACAGCCTGGCGGGCAGCTTCGGCCGGAGTCTGGAACAACGGTCCCATATCCACGTCGAAACCACAGTCTGCATAACCTGTAGCTACAACTTTAGCACCACGGTCGTGTCCGTCCTGACCCATCTTAGCGATCATGATACGCGGCTGGCGACCTTCTTTCTTGGCAAACTCGGCAGTCAGCTCACAAGCCTTCTGGAAGTCTGCATCTTTCTTAGTTTCTGATGAATACACGCCTGATATAGTTCTGATGATTGCTTTATAACGACCTACTACAACTTCGCAAGCATCGGAGATTTCTCCCAGTGATGCACGCAAGCCGGCTGCCTTGACAGCCAGTTCCAGCAAGTTGCCTTTCTTCGTACGAACACATTCCGTGATGTCGGCCAATGCTTTCTGTACGGCTTCTTCATCACGGTTGGCACGCAGTTCTTTCAGCAGTTCGATCTGCTCGTTACGAACGGCAGTATTATCGATTTCAAGGATATCGATCGGATCTTCCTTCGGCAGACGATATTTGTTCACACCAACGATTGTCTGGATACCGGAGTCGATCCGAGCCTGCGTACGGGCAGCCGCTTCTTCGATGCGCATCTTGGGCAGACCGGTTTCGATAGCTTTCGCCATACCGCCCATGCTTTCGATCTCCTGGATCAAAGCCCAGCCTTTATGAACCAATTCGTTCGTCAGAGATTCCACATAGTAAGAACCAGCCCACGGGTCGATTTCCTTACAGATCTTTGTTTCTTCCTGAATATAAATCTGAGTGTTACGAGCGATACGTGCAGAGAAGTCTGTCGGCAAAGCGATCGCTTCGTCCAATGCGTTCGTGTGCAAAGACTGCGTGTGCCCCAAAGCGGCAGCCATAGCTTCAATACAAGTACGGCCAACGTTGTTGAACGGGTCCTGTTCGGTCAACGACCAACCAGAAGTCTGGCAGTGAGTACGCAAAGCCAGAGATTTCGGGTTCTTGGCACCGAAGCTCTTCACGATCTTCGCCCACAACATACGTGCAGCACGCATCTTGGCGATTTCCATGAAATGGTTCACACCGATCGCCCAGAAGAAGGACAGACGCGGAGCGAAAGCATCGATATCGATACCTGCATTCACACCGGCACGAAGATATTCAAGACCGTCGCAAAGCGTATAAGCCATTTCGATATCGGCCGTCGCACCTGCTTCCTGCATGTGGTAACCGGAGATGGAGATGGAGTTGAACTTCGGCATCTTCTGAGAAGTGTATTCGAAGATATCGGCAATGATACGCATGGAGAATTCAGGCGGGTAGATATAAGTGTTACGCACCATGAATTCTTTCAGGATATCGTTTTGGATCGTACCGGCCATCTCTTCCAACTTGGCGCCCTGTTCCAAACCGGCATTGATATAGAATGCCAGTACAGGAAGTACGGCACCGTTCATTGTCATGGATACAGACATCTTGTTCAAAGGAATACCATCGAACAAAACTTTCATGTTTTCCAACGAACAGATAGAAACACCGGCTTTACCGACATCACCTACCACACGTTCGTTGTCGGCATCATAACCACGGTGCGTCGGAAGGTCGAAAGCGACAGACAGACCTTTCTGGCCGGAAGCCAGGTTACGACGGTAGAATGCGTTGGACTCTTCAGCAGTTGAGAAACCTGCATACTGGCGGATTGTCCAGGGACGCATAGCGTACATGCCGCTATACGGACCACGCAAATAAGGAGGCAGACCGGAAGCATAGTTCAGATGTTCCATACCTTCCAGGTCTTCTTTAGTATATACGGGTTTCACCTCGATGTGCTCGGGGGTTTTCCAATTGGCCTCGATGCCATTGGCTTTTGCCCATTCGGCAGCATTAGTAGCTGCAAAACCGGCATTCTTTATATCTATGTTTTTAAAATTTGGTCTCATATCTCTGATGATTTGAGATTCACCATTTATGATTTGCGATTTATGATTCATGGCAACGAACTGCCAATCATAAATTATAAATCATAAATCATAAATCAATTAATTCCTAATTTTACGTTGAAAGCTTTCAATGTCTCAAGCACGTTGCTCTTTACATTTACATATTGGTCGATGCCTACTGCTTTCAGATCTTCCATGCAAGCAGGCATACCGGCTACAACAAATTCTGCTCTTCCAGCCAAAGCCTTGTAAGCAGCAGGAGCCAATTCTGCATATTCATCATCGCTTGAGCAAAGAACCACGATTTCAGCACCAGCCTCAACAGCGGCTTCCACACCGGCTTCAACCGTATCGAAGCCTAAGTTATCAATGACCTTATATCCTGCACAAGCAAAGAAGTTGCTTGAGAACTGAGAACGAGCCAGGCGCATAGCCAGGTTACCGATCGTCAGCATGAATACTTTCGGAGTCTTGCCGCTCTTTTCCGTTGCCAGACGCAAAGCTTCAAATTCCGAAGCTCCCCGTGAGAAATCGAGAGCCGTGATAGTCGCTTCACCGCAATTGTGACCACCACCACAGCAGCAACCGGCAGCTTCGTTCTGGATCTTTTCGGCAGCCACTTCGTTGAAGTTCGGGAACTGGTTGGTTCCTAACAGGATTTCACGACGGGTAGCGACTGCTTTCTTGCGGGCTTCGTTGGATGCGTTAACTGCTTTCTGGATTTCGCCGGAAGCGACTTCCGCACCAAAACCGCCCTTATCTTCCACTTCCAAGAACAACTTCCAGGCTACATCAGCCAGAGAGTTTGTCAAAACTTCCACATAATAAGAACCGGCAGAAGGATCGACAACCTTATCCAAATGACATTCTTCCTTCAACAACAACTGCTGGTTGCGGGCTATACGTTCGGAGAAGTCGTCCGGAGTCTGATAAGTCTTGTCGAACGGACGAACCGTGATCGAATCGACACCGGCAAGAGCAGCAGACATGGCTTCCGTCTGTGAACGCAGCAAGTTTACGTGAGCATCATAAACCGTCATGTTCCATTCCGAAGTCTGTGCATGAACATGCATCTTGCAAGCGCACTGGCAAGCAGGGTTGTAGGCGGCAACGATTTCTGCCCACAGCCAACGAGCGGCACGGAACTTGGCGATTTCCATGAAGTAGTTGGAGCTGATACCGAAATTGAATTTGATCTTCTTGGCCACTTCCGTAGCGTCCAGGCCTACCTCGGTCAGCTTAGCCAGCAGTTCGTTTCCCCAAGCCAATGCATATCCCAACTCCTGAGAGATATAAGCACCTGCATTGTTGAAGTAGAAGGCATTCACTGCCAATACTTTGTAACCCGGCAGAGCAGCACCCGCTTTGAGCACAGCGGCAGCAGCTTCCACCCAGTCTTCATTTTCCTTACCTTTTACCAGAGGTTTCTTGAACGGGTCGTAGTTTACAGACCCTTTGCATTTTTCCAGGTCTGCGCCTTTGCCTTTGAAATAGTCGGCGAGAATACCAATCAGCATTTCAGCCTTGCAGTTGCAAGTATTGAAATTCAGTTCCACACACTCAGGACAAATCCCGTCAAGTAAGGTAGCAATGTTTTCAGCGTTTACGTCGCTTCCCTTAATGATGAAGCCAAGAGACGTCACACCCTTATTCAGGATGTCAAGGGCTTTTTCATTAGCACCTTTGAAACAGGTGACTTCGATGTTCTGGCGCACCTTCCAATCGTTGTCCTTCTTTGTTCCGCGAACATAAGGGAATTCACCGGGAAGAGACTCGGTAGTCTTCAAACCTTCGATGTCTTCTGCACGATAGAAAGGATTCACATTAAATCCTTCGCCTGTCTTCCAAACAAGCTTTTTCTCAAACGGAACCCCTTTCAGGTCGGCCGTAATCTTCGCCATCCACTCTTCGGTAGACACAGGTGCGAATTCTGAGAAAAGTTTTTCTTTTAATTCTGCCATAATATTAGTTATTTTAATACTGGTATTAGTAATTGTTCAATAGTATATTGTTCAATAACAGAAGGCAAAGGTAGAATAAATAAACTTGAACGCAAATGAAATACAAACGAATTTGACACCTCTTTTAACGCCTTTTAGTGGAGACACATAGAATTTGGATACCAAAATGACAGGAGACAAACATTTTCTTCAAAAAAATTTCTCCAAATGATACATCGGAATAAAATATTTACTAATTTCGCAACGTCAAACAAAGACTACCCGGTGCATTCGTCTAGTGGTCTAGGACGCCGCCCTCTCACGGCGGAAACTCGGGTTCGAACCCCGGACGCACTACAAGAAGCTCGCAGTTCATTTGCGGGCTTTTTCTTTTTCAGGTTATGAACAAACGTGTCTCGTCCTGATTCAAGTTGACCATGCCACCTCCCGCTTTATATCCACAACTATATATTAGTGAAAAATAAGGACGTAACAACCCAAACTAACAAACATATACACTGAGATTTATAACCAAGACTACTACTCTTTTGCTTTTCGACCAAAGGCAAAAAGGTTTTCGCCCTTAGTCGAAAGGGCTTTTGACTAAGGGCGAAAACCTATTCGACTAAGGGCAAAAGGTCTATGGTTAAGCGGTTTTGCAATAGAAGTATGGTTATTGCCACTTAAATAGTGGCCTTCCGAGTCCGACTTACACTCAGATGAAAGCAAATTATACTTATCTGAACAATGTTGAAATAACCAGGCTATCTCCATCATTAGGAGCCGGCTGCAGATCCAGCAAGCGGGCAATTATCAGATACAAATTGACATTCGCCATCACCGGCAGCTCGACATTCTGTTTGAAGGAAGGCCCTGCAGCATAAAAGATGGCCTCCATTTCCGGAGCAAAGTTATCATATCCATGTGTAGCCGCGAATACAGGACACGATTCGGGGCGGAATTGCAGATACGTCCCGATATCCGGTAATACGAACAGATCGCCTATACGCGGATTCTTTCCATACACGAACTTTTCCGGAATCTCATTCTTTCTCCAAACCGTTACACGAGGTACACGCTTCAGGATTGCATAAGCGCTATCTGTATAAGTCGGTTTCGGATAAAGCAAAGTCGGCACTCCGTCGAAAACATAATCGAAACTGTCGCGAGGCAGATAATCATTCAGATTCACATAATTCTCCGGATAATAAGTTGCCATGCCATGATCAGACAGGACGATAAAATCAATCTGGTCAAAGATATCCAGCCTACGGGCTTCAGCAAAGAAGTCACCTAATATACGGTCCAAATGTTCAACCGTTGAAAGGGTTGCCGACGAATCGGGGGTTGCCCTATGCCCGACTCCGTCCGGTTCTTCCATATACCACATGATCAGGTGCGGGCGGACTTCCTCCGGCAGTTGCAACCAGGCAATCACCGAATCCGCCCTGTCAGAAAAAGGAACATTCTTATCGAACGGTTTCCAGATGGAAGGCCGGCGTCCCTGTATCGGATATTCACTACCGACCCAATAGAACGAGGCGGTTCGGACACCCTGCTTTTCCGCCGTGTTCCAGATCGGCTCTCCTCCGAAAAAGGCTGGATTCGGATTTCCCATCACATAGACGCTATCCAGATCGGGGGCATAAAAGAAATTATTCACCAATCCATGATGATCCGGATGCAAGCCTGTCGCCATACTGTAATGGTTCGGGAAAGTCACACTCGGAAAGCTGGGACGAAAAGCAGCCTTCACCCCAACGCAGGCCAATGAATCGAGCGTCGGCGTATGTGCATGCGACGGATAATCCGAACGAAAACCGTCCATAGACAGGACTACGACGTAGCGTTCCTTCTTCGAGTGAGCCGTACATCCGGCTATCGACAAACAGATTATCGAAAAGAGACTTACTAATATGAATGTCTGAAATCTATACATATAGGTTTAGAAAATATATTTAATACCGATCTGGGCATGCCAGCGAGACAAAACATCATTCTTGGTGATCGTATTCCTCGAATTATAAGCATATGTGTTTGTGTAGTTGCCATCTTCCCCCTTCTTACTGCCGATTACCTGCAAAGGCATTACGTTATAGGCTGCGGTGTAAGTGGTTCCCCATTTCTTATTCAACATATTGGCAAAGTTCGTAACGTCGAATGTCACCTGGAATTTGCTGCCACGGTCTTTCAGCACGAAGATATCCTGCGCCACATGCAGGTCGACCCGATTTTCCCACAGAGCCGAATTGGAGTTACGCATGGCGTACGCTCCACGATGTTTCTTTGCATAGCTGTCGCCTTCGATCCATTCGTCAAACTTCCGACGGTCTTCTTCAGTCTTGAAGTCCATCTTCTGCAGTTCGTCTTCAGTCGGGATATAAAGCAATGAGTTTCCACCCCAGCCGTCACCGTTGTAGTCGATATAGACCGTTTTCTTTTTCTCGGCATCGTAGTAAGATTCGTTCATCGTCAGACTGTAACGCTGCCCCACGTAGCCGTTATAGACAAGAGAGACGGTAGTTGCCATGAAGCCTTTGGCATAGCGGGGAGTCCGATAACCGACAGAAACCATCACACGGTGAGGAATATCGAACATGGAATAAGCCAGACCAGGGTTATTGGAATCTACCGCATAATTATATTTCCAATTGGAATAAGCCACAGAAGAGGTTCCGTCATACACCGATTTGGAATGCCCGAACGTATAAGACGCAGCCAAGTCCAAACCGAAATAGAAACTCTTTTCAAACAAGGCGGACAGAGAATAGGTATATCCCATATTCGTATTTTTCAGATTGGTAATACTGAAATACTTCTTGTCTACGGAGTAATAAGGAGTGGCGGAAGTTTCCACACCCGGAACGGCATAGACTTTGGCATTGCTCGATAATGCCAGGTTCTCAAAATATACGTTATTGAATGTTTTGGAATATAGCCCTTCCAAAGTCATCTTCACATCACCGGGCAAGACACGTTCCAATGCCAAGTTCACACGGAAAACCTGCGGATATTTAAAGTCTTTGGACACGGTCACGATATCGGGGGTCGCAGGATTTCCCTTTTGGGAATTCATGGCTCCGATCGGATCATCCGCATATTGTCCCAACGAAGGGGCGGAAGTCGAACCGGAAGCAAAGATAGTCGTACCTTTCTGCTCAACCCCGGTATTATTATAAGCATTGGAAAGCCATACAAAAGGAACGCGCCCCGTAAACAACCCCAGTCCACCACGAATCAAGGTGGTCCGGCTATCGTCCGTATACCAGCGGAATCCCAGACGGGGAGATACCATCACTTTGGCGCCGGGCATTTCTCCTACTCTTTCCTTAATATTTTTGCTTGCGGCATATTCATTGAACTCATGATTGACTGTCGGATCATTAAACAACAAAGGGATATCAAAACGTAAACCGTAAGTCAGTGAGAAATTATCGGCAACATCCCATTTGTCCTGTGCGTAGAAGCCAAACTGACCGGCTTTAATAATAGGTGTATAGCGATAGTTACCGCCCGTCACATCGGGGTCCGTATACTTGAATACATATTTGGAAGGACTGTCATTCAAGAATGCGTCCATCGAACCGAACTCCCATGAGCCGGTAACGGCCTGGATAAAGAGGTTCTTCATCCGGAATATTTCATTGTGCGTACCGAAGGTAAAAGTATGATTACCCTTATACCAGGAAAGATTGTCCTCAAATGTGTAAATATCCTGATCCAGGGCGTTTGCACCGGAAGAATACTCCGTACCGATGTTGACCGTCGTATTGTTTGTTCCGCTGTTATCGCTACCGTTAATCTTTACGTTCGGCCCTTGATAAGCCACCTGGCGTTCATCCCGGACTGTCGTAACACCTGCACGGAACTCGTTATACAAGACATCGCTCCAATGGGAGTTCCACTCGGCCACAAACGAATTCGTCTTATTTTTCATCCGGTAACCACTCCCGTTAAAGAAGTAGGTCGTGCTTGACGGGCTGAAAATGTCATCGTATGAGTTATTATACTGATAACGGAAAGCCAGTTTATTGTTCCGGTCGATATTCCAGTCGATACGTCCTAAGAAATTAAAGGCCCTCTGATCTACATCGCGTGATCCGAAGCTCTCACGGATTCCGGTATATTCTTCATACTTATCGGCGATTTTCTGTGCCATATCGGTGGAAAATCCTTTCTCGTCATATCCGGCATAGAAACGGGAGGGATAAGATTCCTTACGGTTTTCTGCATTGGCAAAGAAAAACAGCTTGTCTTTGATGATCGGACCACTCAACGTCCCGCCAAAAGTTTTTGTGGACTGTTCCGTCAATTTATCCTTTATGTTATCTTTATAAGCATTGTACTTTCCGTAAAGACCTTCATTCGTAAAATAAGAATAGACCGATGCATGGTATGTGTTGTTTCCCTGTTTGGTAATAGCGTTGATGCCACCTCCGGTAAAACCGCTTTGGCGAACATCGAAAGGAGCGACCACCACTTGGATTTCCTGGATGGCATCCATCGAAATCGGATTGGCATTCGTCTGACCACCGTTTGTACCCGACGGAGCCAGCCCGAAAACATCATTGCTCACCGTACCGTCGATCTGGAAACTGTTATAACGGTTATTGGAGCCGGCAAACGTGATCCCTCCGTTTTTGGAGGTCATGGCCATCGGCATATTCTTTACGACATCATATATATTGCGGTCGACCGTCGGAGTCTCCTGTATCCTTCCTGTAGAAAAATTTTCGGATGCACCGATATTCGCTTTTGCATCAGCAGTGACTACCACTTCTCCCAATTGCTCCGAACTGGGATACAAGGTCGCATTCAGGACATATGTATTGCCCAATTCCAACCTGATATCCGTAAAAATAGCCTTTTTATAACCGACATAGGAAATCTCCACTTTATAGGGTCCTCCGGTACGCATTCCCTGGATCGTGTAACGGCCATCCACATTCGTTACCGCACCATACATGGTTCCGGATGGTTCGTGTACCGCTACCACCGTAGCTCCTATCACATACTCATTTTGATCGTCGATAATTTTTCCGCCCAGTACGGAAGTTGTCACCTGAGCTTTTACGGAGAACCCTATGCATATCAAAACACATACAAAAAAGCAGATAACTTTTTTCATACAGAAATTTATTTTTAATGAATACCCTCTACAGAATTTAACATTGCATCACAAAGATACAACCTTATTATCACGCTTTTATTATATTTCTGTACAAAATTAATGACAACTTATTAATTTTCATTTCCATTACGAAGGTCATCGGCAATATCCTGATGCTGCCGAGCCAACTCTTCCTCCCCTATATGCAGAAATGCTTCGGCAAGATATTCATGGGCTGCAGCGTGCTTCGGTTTCAGATCGACAGCTTTCATAAAGTCAGAAACGGCCTCGTCGTAATATTTCAGTTGAAGATAAGATTTTCCACGATTATAACGCGCTTTAAATGATTTCGGGTTCAGTCGCACGGCTTCATTCAGGCAAGTAACCGCCTGGAAACCGTCACCCATATCGAGAAGGGTCACTCCTTTACGTACCCAAGCATCCACAAACTCAGGATAAAGCTTGAGCGCTTTGTCGAAAGAGCGAATAGCTGCATTCGGATCGTGCGCTTTCGTAATACATTCATTCCCCATCAAATAGTATTCGTGGGCATATTCTTTCTGAATCTCCCGCTGGGCGTGTATCTCCTCCTGGAGTTTCTTGATCTGCGCCCGTTGAGTGTTCATAGTTTGCAATTTCATACGGAGCAACCGTTGCACTTCTGGCTTTTCCAGCTCATTCCGCTTACTGACAGCAGCAGCGAAAGCCTCAACCATCTCTTTCACATTGCCGGATTTAAAACAACGGGCGGCACGTGCATACAACAATTCCGCCTCACTTTCACGCAAACTTTTTTCAATCAACTGCCGGTCATTAAACATCTGGCTGAACTGGACGATCTCTTTCCGCACAAAGATATCATGCGGAGAAATCCGGCTTTTCAGCACCAGCCCTTCCAGAGACGTACAACGACTTAAAGCGACATATGTCTGGCCACCGGCAAACACGCCGCCTGTCAAATCCACCACGACACGGCTGAACGTAAGCCCCTGGCTCTTATGCACGGTGATCGCCCAGGCAAGACGAATCGGCAACTGCTCGAAAGTACCGACAATTTCTTCTTCGACCTTTTTCTCCTTTTCGTTGTATTTATATTTATAGTTGCGCCAAGAAGTCGGCTCGACCAGATATTCCCTCCCGTCCTCTAACAGGACGTAGACATTCCCATTCTCGTCGATCCCCGACACCATACCGATCGTACCATTGACCCAACGACGTTCATAATCATTATCGATAAAAATAACCTGGGCCTGCTCCTTGATGGATAGGTTTAATTGTGTCGGTAGAGACGACTCAGGAAAATCACCTTCGATCTTGCCGTGAGAAACGAACTCTTCACCGGGCAATTCCCCCAACTTCCGTTCATTGATAAAATCCACCTGATCCCGCCGGGTGGCAAGCGTGATGTACATATCCTCGTTTCGAGGTATAAAATCAGGGAAATAGCGAGCATTCAAAGTATCCAACTCCTGTTTCCGGGCAATATTGCTACGGATACGATCCAAAATATTGATAAATACAGGATCTGTCTGCCGGTACACTTTCTGCAATTCGATCGGGACCAGATTTATATCTTTGAAGACACGGGCCGAAAAGAAAAACGGACTGGCATAGAAGAGACTTAATATTTCTTTCTGGTCGGCAGGGACCACCGGCTCCAATTGGAAGACGTCGCCGACAAACAGCAATTGCTTGCCTCCGAACGGCAAACGCATATTACCGGAAAAGACACGCAAGATCCGGTCGACACAATCGATGATATCTGCCCGTACCATCGAAATCTCGTCTATAATGATCAATTCCACTTCCGAAATCAACTTCCGATGCTCTTTCCTGTATTTGAAAAACTCGAAGATCCGTCCGTTCTTCAGACTCAAATCCGGATCATCGGGCAACATCGGGCGAAAAGGTAATTTAAAAAAAGAATGAAGCGTCACCCCTTCCGCGTTAATCGCGGCTATCCCTGTCGGTGCCAATACGACATATTTCTTTTTCGTATGTGCGCAGATGTATTTCAAGAACGTGGATTTACCCGTTCCGGCCTTCCCGGTCAAGAAGACGGACTGACGTGTATGAGTGATCAGTTGCAGGGCATCCTGAAACTCCTTATTATCTGTGTCTAACTGAAATTCCAATCGTGTAATTTTTAAGTAGACAAAGCTATAGAATATTTTATATATCTACTCATAAAAAGTCCATAATTTATTTGCATATGTCCGAAACTTTGTCTTATTTTGTGATATCAAAATAATATCAAATAACGATCATTATGAAAACACAGGAAAAGAACTTCGACGGCATCAAATTATCCGGTTTTACGGCTATACTTATCATGCTTGCTTTAACAGGGACAGCCATATATCTACTATCGCTGCCACAAACACCGAGTATCATCGCCGGTGTCATCTGCGGGATATGCGTTGTTGTCATGTTACCCGGATTTATGATCATCCAGCCAAACAATTCGCGCGTATTGACTTTTTTCGGCAGATATGCCGGAACGGTCATTAGTAACGGTTTCTATTGGGTAAACCCACTTTTCCTGAAATCAACCGTAACATTACGCATCCTAAACTTGAACATCGACCCGATCAAAGTCAACGACAAAGTCGGAAATCCGATCATGATCGGAGCCGTGGTCGTCTGGAGAATAAAAGACACCTACAAAGCCAGTTTCGATATATCCGGAAACATCCGAGAGTTTGTCCAAATACAAAGCGATGCCGCTCTTCGGCAAGTAGCAGGCATGTATGCTTACGACACAAATGAGACGATTGATAAAGTCACACTCCGTTCCGATGAAAGCGGAGAAATAACCCAACGCCTAGAAGACGAACTCAACAGCCGTCTTGCCATCGCTGGAATCGAAATTGTGGAAGCCCGTATCAACTATCTGGCTTATGCATCCGAAATCGCCAGCGTGATGTTACGCCGCCAGCAGGCAGACGCCATCATTTCTGCCCGCGAACGGATCGTAGAAGGAGCTGTCAGCATGGTTCACCTGGCATTGGAAAAGTTAGAGAAAGACGGTGTTGTCGAGCTGGATGAAGAACGGAAAGCAGCAATGGTCAGCAATCTGCTGGTAGTCCTTTGCGCAGACGAGTCCGCACAACCTGTAGTCAATACAGGTACTTTATATCAGTAACTTAATACAGTAATATTAAATATGGCCAAAAAGGAAAATGGAAATGCGACCAAGAGTTTCATATTGCGTGTGGACGCAGAAATGATGGAAGCGATCGAAGCCTGGGCTGCCGATGAATTTCGGAGTACAAACGGCCAGATACAATACATTTTGGATCAAGCCCTACGCAAGGCAGGGCGCCTCAAAAAGAAACGAATACTAAAATCTGAAGAGAAAAATAAAGAGTAGAAAACAATAATAACGAAAACCTGTCCGGACGTTTTTTAAATATCCTTCGGTAGAAAATAACTTTTCAACTGAAGGATATTTCTTTCTATTCATTATAAATCAACGGCTAATAAATAACCACGCATCCTTATATTTCGGATTGGAACGGAGAGTTGCCATATAAGATTCCGCAGCTTCGCGATTATCAAACTTATCCGCATAGATACGATACTTCCCGTCACGAACAACCTTGCTGACATGCTTACATTCGTTACGATCTACACCGGCAATAAATTCGTCCGCTTGCGATTCTGATGGAAAACTGGCGATTACGATATGATACATTTTTTTAGATTGGACAACTACAGGCCTGGACACAAACGCCTTCTTTTCCGGAGCCGGAACAGACACAACTTTTTTCACTTCACGCGCAATCACCTCTTCCGATGACTCTTGCTTCGTATCTGCCTCCGCCACAGTACTGTCTGGCAAAACCGCTTCAAGAAGAACCGGCTTTTGTACAACCATCCCCGTCGGAACAAAACTGGCTGTATAAGCCTCTTGGTTAACATCTCTAACCGGAGTAGAAACCAACAGGAACAATGCCACTGCAGCAGCCGAAGCCATCACTGTACGGATAAGTTTACGGCTAATCGGAATATAAAGAGTATCTTTCTTCTCTTTTTGGGATACAAGAAGAACCGCTTCTTCGCGTTCCATCTCTAGTGGAGCGAGAACCGGGAAATGGAAAACAGGCAAGCCATACGAGCCGACACTGAACAGATCGGTTTCCCCCGGATGGAAAATCATCTGTCCTTCTTCTCCTATGCTGAACGAACCTAACACCCCTAACGACAACTTTCCATATTGTTGCAGGATGTTCTTTATATCCTCCACATCTTCTTCCAGCATCAGTTGTGCCTGACGATAGCTCACCTCGTGCATCTGCATATACGATTCAGGCAAAAGCCCGTCATTATGTTGCAGCGTCATATTGAAACCGATCTCTTTTCTCAAAGGACGAAACGTATGTTCCTCCTTATGCTGCATGGCCGGAACAGCCTGCAGAACAAAACCTCCGAACTTCGGCACAATCACACAATCATGCACTAAAAGCAAACGTTCAATATGTGTTACAATTCTAAGCATACAACAAAGGTAAATCTTTTGTCTGGATTGACAAAAAATTTATAGGATTACAATTGATGAAATTCGTATCTTTGTAAGGAAAAGAATCAATTAATCAATAAAGATCATATCATGCTTGCATATACATATATTGAAAAAGGCAAATTTGGTTTAACAGAAAAACCGAAACCGAAAATTACGGATGCACGGGATGCGATCGTGCGTGTGACCCTGGGTAGTATCTGCACCAGTGACCTGCATATCAAGCACGGAAGTGTACCCCGCGCAATACCCGGAACAACCGTCGGACATGAAATGGTAGGTGTCGTCGAAGAAGTGGGAACAGGTGTCACATCTGTCAAACCCGGAGACAGAGTAACCGTGAACGTCGAGACTTTCTGTGGAAAATGCTTCTTTTGCCAACACGGATATGTCAATAATTGTACCGACCTCAACGGTGGCTGGGCTTTAGGCTGCCGTATCGACGGAGGACAGGCGGAATATGTCAGAGTACCCTATGCCGATCAAGGACTGAATCGCATTCCCGACACGGTCAGTGACGAGCAGGCTCTGTTTGTCGGAGACATACTTGCCACAGGTTTTTGGGCTACTCGCATCTCGGAAATTACGGAGAAAGACACGGTCCTCATCATCGGTGCAGGGCCTACCGGAATTTGTACTTTACTCTGCTCGATGCTGAAGAACCCGAAGCATATCATTGTCTGTGAAAAGTCTCCTGAAAGGGTTCGGTTTATCCGTGAACATTACCCTGACGTATTGATCACGACTCCTGATAACTGTAAGGAGTTTGTACTCAAAAACAGTGACCACGGCGGAGCAGATGTTGTTCTGGAAGTGGCAGGGAGCGAAGACAGTTTCCAGATGGCGTGGGAATGCGCTCGTCCAAACGCGACAGTCACAATCGTGGCTCTTTACGATAAACCTCTACTTTTCCCTCTGCCTGACATGTATGGTAAGAACCTGATTTTCAAAACCGGTGGAGTAGACGGTTGTGATTGTGCTGAGATTCTCCAACTGATTGAGGAAGGCAAGATAGACACCACTCCCCTTATCACCCACCGCTTTGCATTGAACGAGATCGAGGAGGCTTATCGAGTTTTTGAAAACAAACTGGACGGTGTAATCAAGATTGCTATTTATTAAAAGACTTGTCAAATGCTTGTTATCGAAATATCTTCTTTATCTCATCCCGGAGTCGAGATGTTCTGTACACTCACCGAAGCTCAGTTGCGCAATCGTATCGAGCCAGACAAAGGTATTTTTATCGTAGAAAGCCCAAAGGTTATCACGAGGGCTCTGGATGCCGGCTACGAACCTTTAGCCATTTTGTGCGAGCACAAGCATATCACAGGAGATGCTTCCGATATCATTGAACGTTGTAGCAACGTGCCTGTCTATACAGGAGAAAGGGAGTTGCTTGCGACATTGACCGGCTATGTCCTGACACGCGGTGTCCTTTGCGCCATGCGTCGTCCTGAGCCACGCGGCATGGAAGATGTATGCCAGAAGGCCCGACGCATCGTCGTAATCGATGGGGTTGTCGACACAACCAATATCGGTGCTATTTTCCGTTCGGCGGCGGCTCTTGGAATTGATGCCGTATTACTGACACGCAACTCTTGTGACCCATTGAACCGTCGCGCAGTCAGAGTGTCAATGGGGACAGTCTTTCTTGTGCCCTGGACTTGGATGGACGGTTCTCTTGGCGACTTGGGAAGACTGGGTTTTCGTACGGCAGCCATGGCACTCACAGACAATTCTATTTCCATCGATAATCCTGTCTTGGCAACCGAACCCAGATTGGCAATCGTGATGGGGACTGAAGGGGACGGACTTTCGCAGGAAACGATTGCCGCAGCCGACTATGTTGTCCGCATCCCCATGTCGCACGGTGTCGATTCACTTAATGTGGCAGCCGCAGCGGCCGTGGCATTTTGGCAACTTCGTGCTCCGAATCCACAATAATTCCCCGATTGCATATCGTTCACCTACAACCATTGTAAATAGATTCAATTATGATTACTTTTGCCATCCTATTAAAAAGCGAAAGATCATGGCAGACAACTATCTGGAAAAGAAATACGAAGAATATAAATCCCGCAAGGAGGGACGTACGAACCATCCGTACAATGGTAGGAAAACAACCGTTATCCACAAAACCAGGAGAGTCTTTGTAACAGGAGGTGCGGAAGGTATAGGCAAAGCGATCGTAAGAGCTTTCCGTTCCGCCGGACACCGCGTGGCGTTCTGCGACCGTAACGAAGCGGCGGGAAAAGAGACAGCGTTGCAGACCGGAACCTCTTTTTTCCATGTTGACGTAAGTGACCAAGAAGCGCTAGAGAACTGCATGCAGCAGATTTTCAAGGAATGGGGCGATATCGATATCATAATCAACAATGCGGGAATCAGTTGTTTCTCCCCTATCACGGAAACCGGTGTGGAAGATTTCGACCGGATATTATCCGTGAACTTGCGTCCGGTTTTCATCACTTCCCGCAGATTGGCCATTCACCGCCAATCACAGGAGGCACCCAATCCGTTCGGACGGATCGTCAATATCTGTTCCACTCGCTATCTGATGAGCGAACCCGGCAGCGAAGGTTATGCGGCATCCAAAGGCGGTATCTATTCGCTGACACACGCCCTTGCACTATCGCTTGCCCAATGGCATATCACGGTCAACTCGATTTCGCCGGGCTGGATCGAGACGCGCGACTACGAACAGCTTCGCCCAGAAGATCACGCCCAACATCCGTCGGGGCGAGTAGGTAAACCGGAAGACATCGCCCGTTTGTGCCTGTTCATCTGCCAGGAGGAAAATGATTTTATGAACGGCGAGAACGTAACGATCGACGGAGGGATGACAAAGAAAATGATCTATATCGAGTGACAATAGCTATACCATAGGCATGACACAACCGTTACATAGACATGGCACAACTGTTACCATAGCATGAAACTGTTGTTTCCTCGGCATGGTACAGTCGTTTCATGCCGAGGAAACAACAGTGCCAACGGCATGAAGAAATCGTGGCACAACTATAAAAGATCATCAAAGCCGGATTCCTTTTCTATTTCCATATACACTCCAGAGACAGGATGAATAAACCCCAAGTATTCGGCATGCAGATACAAGCGGTCTGCCTTCCTGCCATACAACTCATCCCCTACTATCGGGGCATTCAAGCCAAGCGGATGGGCCGAATGGACACGCAACTGATGTGTGCGCCCGGTTTTCGGTATGAAAGAAATAAAAGTACGCCCCGAATCATAATGCAGCACAGTATAATCAGTCACGGCAGGTTTTCCGTGAACCGCATCGACCACCTGCCGCGGCCGGTCTTCCGGATCCGGGCGGAGGGGGAGTTCAATATGACCTTCTTTTTTCTCCACAATGCCATCCAACCAAGCAACATATCGTTTACACACCGTCCGGTTCTTGAACTGTGCCTGCAAGTTCTGGTGCACTTCTTTCGTCTTGGCTATAAGGATCAGGCCGGAGGTCGCCATGTCAAGTCGGTGCACGATCATCGGTCCGGTTGCTTCGGGATACATCCGTCGCACTCGCCCGTAGACGGAATCGATATCCGATTTTCCGGGGACTGACAACATGCCGGCCGGTTTGTTCACTACCGACAACCATTCGTCTTCATACATGATTTCCAACTCCGTATCCCGGTGCATATCCGTTTCCAACGGGTTTTCCTCGACGTGTAGGCCTTGTAGCATATGCTTCAGGATCGGTCCGCATTTCCCTTTGCAGGCCGGATAATAATATCCATGACGGCGGATCTCGTTTTTCGGAGAATCTCCCCACCAGAATTCAGCCATAGCAAGAGGTTGCCAACCGTTCCGGTAGGCATATTGCAGGAGCTTGGGAGCCGCACACTCACCTGCACCTGCCGGTGGCGTCTTTTGGACGGTATCTTTAAACAAGTTGCACAAATCCCGTTCCTCCCCGCGGGCGTTCAACATGCGGAATTGTTTGAAAAGCCATTGTTGAAGGGCAGCCGAACGGGTCTTGCGTTCTGCTTTGAGGCGTTCGATTTCCGTCTCGAACACCTCTACTTCCGCTTGGAGGGAGGCAAGGTGATCTTTCCAATATTGTTTCTGCCGTTTCAGTTCCGCTTTCTGGAACTGGCTTTCACGGATCAGCTGCTCCGAATCTACCCGTGTGACGGTCGAACGCAACCGGTCACGTTCAACCTTAGCCGCTTTCATCCGTCCCCGTATATCATCCAAAACCTGTCCGGCAAGGATCGTCTCGTCAGCCAACCGTTGCTTGCAATCTTTATATCGCACATCTGCCTGCAACTCCTCGATCCGCCTGTTGATTCCCGATATCTGTTCTTCTTCGATTCTGAAAAAGCCATCTGGCTCTTGCACGTCATAAACCGGAGGCACGAAATAAGTGTGTCGATTCTTCCCTGCCAGGATGCCAGAGAAGGCTGCCAGATAGCCGACTTCCCCCTCTCCTGTACGGACAATCAAAACGCCAAACATCTTCCCTTTCCGCAGTTCTCCCTGCCATTCTCCCTTTGTCGACAAATAGCGCCCGACCTCGCCCGCTGCCGCCACACAAAGGGGATGCGGGGTATAATGGAACGGATAGGTAAACTTTTCCGGCAGAGAGAGAAGAGAAATAGAATCTGCAAAATAGTGAAGTTTGTTCATGCTTTTTCCGAATCAAAACGTTTTATCCGGCAAAAGTAAAGGATTTTTTTGGACAGCTCCGTTTTATCCAGTAGATTTGTAACCATCAATTTTAGACCAATTAATAATTAGCGTTTTAACAGACCATGAACAGACTCATCATCGCCTTGTTAGGCTCCGTCTTGTATTCCGGCACAAGTATGGCTCAGAAACAGACCTATTTTACCAATCCTGTTATTCACGGGGATGTCGCCGACCCGTCCATCCTGAGGATCGACGATACTTATTATGCAACGGGGACTTCCTCCGAATGGGCTCCCTACTATCCGGTATTCACATCTAAAGACCTAGTCAACTGGAAACAGACCGGACACGTATTCGAGCAGCAGCCGGAATGGACCAAGTCGTCGTTCTGGGCTCCGGAATGGTATTATCATAACGGTAAGGTTTATGTATACTATACCGCACGAAAGAAGTCGAACAACACTTCCTACATCGGAGTAGCCACCTCCGACTCTCCGACAGGCAAATTCAAAGATCACGGACCGGTTGTCGAATTCGGAACGGAAGCGATCGATGCTTTTATCCTCGAAGACAAGGGTGATTTATACATCAGCTGGAAAGCCTACGGACTGGACAACCGGCCGATCGAACTTCTCGCCAGCAAGTTGACTCCGGACGGGTTGAAATTGACCGGCAAGCCGTTCAGCCTGCTCCGAGACGACGAACGTGTGGGGATGGAAGGACAGCACTGGTTCAAAAAGAACGGTTACTACTATCTGATCTATGCGATTAATGGTTGTTGCGGTCCCAATAGCGACTATGCCGTAGCTGTCGCCCGCTCGAAGAAGCTCGAAGGGCCTTATGAAAAGTATGAAGGAAATCCGATCCTGCACGGGAGCGACGAGATACAATCTATCGGTCATGGCACACTGACGACGACGCCTGACGGACGTATGTTTTATCTATGTCACGCCTATTCGGAAGGCAGCGATTTCTTTCTAGGGCGTCAGCCCCATCTCCAGGAGTTGCGTTTCGGAGAGGACAACTGGCCTTATTTCGTTACCGGCGAATATGCCCGCTTGGTACAACCGATGCCTTTTGCCGATTGCGTGCAAGAGCCGGTAACCGGTTTCTTCGACAATTTTGCCGACCCGAATCTGCGCCCGGAATGGAGTTGGAATTATCCGTACTCGAATGTCCAAGCTAAAATCGAAGCGGGCAGACTGTGGCTGAGTGGTTCTCCCAAGCCGGAATGCAAGACAGGAGAGGCACTTTGCCTTCGTCCTGCATCTTCGGGCTACACATTGGATGCCGGCATAACAAACCAAAATGGCAGTTGGAAAGGGATCACGCTTTACGGGGATAATAGCTATTATATCGCTTACGGCCCGGTCGGCGACCGATTGCAAATAAAGTTGGTTCGAGAAGGGAAGGAACAACAGTTGGCCGATCTGCCACTACCCAGCATGGCATTGCATCTGCGCATGCAGGTGAAAGAAGGACTCCCCTATCAATTCGCCTGGAGTAAAGACGGCAAGCAATGGACTCCGGTGAACCACGGTCTATCGGAAGAAGCCATACGCTCACTTATTCGCTGGGATCGGGTGGCACGTCCGGGACTTTACCATGAAGGAGACGAAAAGGCACCTGCCGTATTTGAATATTGTTCTTTATCTTATCAGTAAGAATTAGAAACCGGCATTTGCCAGGTTTCTCAGAATATCTTCATAGGGGATGACAGATGACTTGCGCAACAAGACTCCATCATCCCCATGCATATTTCCACAGACAGGCAAGCACAGACTTAGGCACGGGATTCCCGGCAGATCTGAGCTGGAGCCTTTACTGTATTCCCAAGTCTCATCGGGTTCTGCTTCATGTACAAACACGCACGAAGTACCGCTTGCTTGAAGTAATTCGACAATGTGATAACCGGTTATTATATCAAAACCATGATCGTTTTCGATAGAGAAAGCAGCTTCATCTTCCCAACCTTCATTCGTGACATCAAGCACGAGAGCCTTACCTACCAGACATTCCATTCGGCCTAACATCTGCATGATTTCGATGGCTCCTGCCGAATCTTTCTCTTCATCTCCCGTGAAAGCGACCAGAACGGATTCATCCAGTTCGCCCCGCAACATCAGGTCGATCACGGCAGCATTGGTCGCACTATTGTCGAACGTGCCCTTCCAGCAAAGTTCGTCTTCGTCTTTGGCAAAACAATTTTTATAAACGCAATCAACATGGGATGAAACAAGCGTCCGGTAAGTATTTTCTTCTTCCATCGGCTTTCCATACAGCAAAGAAAGACTTCCCTCGCCCAACAATTCATAACCCGAATTTTCCAACAAGGCTTTTATCTCATGTATCCGGTCTTTCTTCCGAAACTGTTTTCCGTCATCCTTACAATCCACCGTCAACCGTTTCAACAATTCTGCATATTCCATATATTCCTTCTTCCTATAAAACTACATTAAAAACTCATCCGATCAACAAATATATGGCAGAAACAACAAACCCGCACATATTTGGTATTTAAACTTGGAAGATAATGTTGATTATGCCTAAATTTGTAGAAAAGAACAGACTCAATATGCCATCAACCCGTATCCGACAAGAACAGGAGATCGTCGCACAGATGGTCCGTATCTATTGCCGTCAGAAAGAAAAGCATACGGATTTATGCCCGGATTGTAAAGAACTTTTGCAATATGCTCATGCACGACTGTCTCATTGTCCTTTCGGAGAGAAGAAAACAACATGCCGGTTATGCCCTGTTCATTGCTACAAACCAGATAGGCGCAAGAAAATGCAGGAGGTCATGCGTTTTGCTGGCCCCAGAATGATATTATATCATCCGACAGCTGCTATCCGGCATCTGCTACAAGAATTTTTTCATAAATAGAAATCCATTGTTATTAAAAATCCATGCTACAGAAAATAAATTGGTCTGCAATTAGTCCTGATGAATCAGAAAAGCTAAAAAACGAATTGGTAGAAGTATGGGAGGCCTCCGTTCGAAGCACCCACCGTTTTCTGACCGAAAAGGATATCCGGTTCTTCAAGCCGTTAATCCGGAACAAATATATTCCGGTTGTCGAATTATACATCATCCGAAATGGACAAAACCGGATAGCTGCATTTATGGGACTAAGTGACGAATTAATCGAAATGCTTTTCGTCCATCCGGAAGAACAAGGAAAAGGGTATGGCAAGCAGTTAATCGAATTTGCCATTTACCACAAACATATATTCAAAGTAGACGTCAACGAACAAAACGAAAAGGCTACTTCTTTCTATCTGAACAGAGGATTTGATATTGTCGGAAGAGATGAAACCGATCCAAACGGCAATCCATTTCCTATCCTGCATCTTTCGCTCAATGAAACAATCGTACAAATTTCAGACAGTTCCTTCGAAATCCGGCAAATCCTCCGCCATAAGAAACGTTTCCTCGATCTTCTGTTGTTGGCCGATGAACAGGAATCGATGATAGACCTTTATCTCGAACGGGGAGAAATGTTTGCTTTGTACGATCAAAATATCCTAAAAGCTATTTGTGTTGTCACGGATGAAGGTGACAAAACGGTCGAACTCAAAAATATCGCAACCGATCCACAATATCAGAAACAGGGATATGGCAAAAGATTGATCCGATTTATCTCCAAACATTATGCGGGGAAATATGACACTCTGCTTGTCGGCACAGGTGAAAGTCCGCTGACCATCCCTTTCTATGAACAGAACGGATTCAAATATTCGCATCGTATCAAGAATTTCTTTACCGACAATTATGATCATCCTATATACGAAGACGGCAAGCAACTAGTGGATATGGTCTACTTACGAAAAGAACTTTCCAAGTCCAAGTAACAAAGTAGTAACAAAATCAATTCAGTAAAATCCGATTGTTTCAAAAATAAACAAACAAATACTTGCATAGTAAAAAAG
>NZ_JAHPXO010000053.1:0-23788 GCF_019041495.1 Parabacteroides sp. MSK.9.14 | reverse complement strand
TGACCTACGACGAGTTGCAGGCCGTCATGAAAAAGAAATTCACCATCCCACGGCTGACACTGTCCAAAATTTTGTGTAAATGGAAACAGGATTCAGCTGTAAGTTTGTTCTTATATCTGGATTCTGTTTTCAAAAATAAGCATAAATTGATTCATAATCAAGCCCCAGTTATGAATCGGCTGTGTCCATTTCTTCTCAATCTCCATAAGTGAAAGATAAACGGTCTTTTTGACTGCATCATCCGAAGGGAATGAAAGCTTTGATTTCGTGTACTTTCTGATTTTTCCGTTCAGGTTTTCAATGAGATTGGTTGTGTAGATTATTTTTCTGATTTCCAGCGGGAACTGGAAGAAAACAGTCAAATCATCCCAGTTGTTTCTCCATGAAAGTATAGCATAAGGATACTTTCCTCCCCATTTCTTTTCCAGATTGTCAAGTTCTGTGGCTGCAACCTCTTTGTTGGGTGCATTATAGATATTCTTCATATCTGCCGTAAACTCTTTCTTATCTTTATAAACCACATATTTACAGGAGTTTCTGATCTGATGTACCACACAGATTTGAGTGGATGACTGAGGGAATATACTGCGGATAGTATCCGTAAATCCATTCAGATTGTCAGTACAGGTAATCAGGATATCCTGCACCCCACGGGCTTTTAAATCAGTCAGGACACCCATCCAGAAAGAAGAGCTTTCCGATTTGCCAACCCACATGCCAAGGACTTCCTTCAGACCGTTCTGTTTCAGTCCGACGCAAAGGTAAACGGTCTTGTTTATGATCTTACCGTTATCCCGTACCTTGAAGACAATACCATCCATCCAGACTATCAGGTAAACAGGATCAAGGGGACGGTTCTGCCACTCCTGGGCAGCCTGATTGACCTTGTTGGTAATGATGGAAATGGCAGATGTAGAGAGCTCTATTTCATAAATCTCACGCATCTCTTCCTCTATGTCAGAAACGCTCATTCCTTTGGCATATAGGGAGATAACGAGCTTTTCTATAGAAAGTCCACGGCTTTCATGTTTAGGCACTGCTATCGGCTCAAACTGGCCGTTACGGTCACGTGGAATAGAAATGACAGACTCTCCATGTTCGGTTTGGATTTTCTTCGGATAACTGCCATTTCGGGAGTTGCCAGTGTTATTTCCTATCACAGAATTCTTTTCATATCCCAAATGGGCATCCATTTCACCTTCAAGCATCTTTTCCAATACTTGGGCATGCAACTGCTTCAGAAACTTGCTCACATCGGCTTCTGTCTTGAACTGACTGATAAACTTGCTTAAAACCTCATCAGGCACTACTTGATTCTTTTCTTTCATAAGCTTCTTCATTTTGCAAATGTATAAAATAAAAAATACGAGACTCATTTCTGAATCCCGTATTTCCATTTACACAAAATATTTTATAGTGCCCTTATCTAAAACATTGCATAATGCACATAACAGGATATGAGTTTTTGGGCAGCTTACTATCCTTATTAAAAAATAAACCAAGGCTGTACAAAACATCAGCCCACATCACTCAACTCATGGTCTAAATCAAACCTCAACATATAAAAACATTATCCACATAACCAAAACACCTGTTCCGCTGAGCGATTCTGAACTTTTTAATGCCTTTCTTCCATAGGTCATCCGAAAAATAACGCCTGCTTTTCCTATTCTTTTTATACGTTTTATAATCCAATCCTTTGTCCGTTGCTATGGCATTCCAATCCAATTCTTCAATTTTTTAGAATGAATCAATAAACTCGTTTTGGTTCTCATCGTCAATAAGGGCAAATCCATGAGTGTCATCAACAAGGCTGAAATCAAATTTCCCGCCACTGAAACGGATCGTGATATACTTCTTGAAAGGCAATTCGCCTCTTTCAAACAAGATGGAATACAATTGCTTCTCCTTCCATATATTCCCCACCGGAATAGCAACTCCGTCTTTGGTTACAACAACCGGATGCTTCTCATACAAGGAGCGTATAAACGACAGAAGGCAGACCGCACGGGCGGTAGCTTCGGCAACGGAACTGCCGGACACATCCGCTTCATCTGCCGGATAATACGCATTCGATTCCTGCTGGGATGCATCGTCCTAAAACGGATTACAGATGGCACGTGCCAATGTACTCTTGTACCGTTTCGCTTCGTTTATGATACGGGCTTCCGGTGCTGTCAGCAAATCATTGATAGTTCTAAAACATAAGCCTAATAATCATAACTTTTTTAAAACCGAGTTTGTCGCTTCCGTTTTTTAAATTACCTTTGTAGTTACTTAGTATATTAGTATAAATGAAACATATTCAATGATTAACAGCATATTATTAACTGATTTTACAGGCTTTGCAAATACCCGGTTTGATTTCACCAAAGGGATAAACGTCCTTATTGGCAAGAATGGTACGGGCAAGACGCACGTTCTCAAATGCTTGGCGGCAACTTTGCAGGCACGCCATGACTTCCTCGGCAAGAACTCAGCTTCCAAGGAACAGTTTGAGTATATCTTGGCGGAAGACATGATATTTTATTTCAAGCCGGATGTCATAGGCAACCTGGTCAACAAGGGAGTGCCTTCAGGCAGGGCGAACATTACAGTCACGATAGACGGCAAACTGTTGCAATACAGCTTCTCATCCGCTTCCAAAACAACTGTAAAATTAGAAACGGACGAAAAGTGGGACGACCGCCACTTTATCTATATTCCCCCACGTGAGATGTTCTCTTTGTTCGAAGGCTTTATCGGTTTGAGCAGTAAACGTGAAATCTCATTTGATCAAACGTATATCAATCTGGCGCACGCGTTGTCACTCCCCATATTGCGTGAGTCGGAAGACAATCCGTTGAAACCGGCTATCGAGTTGCTGGAGCAGGAATTGCAGTTCAAGGTTTTGCAGATGAACGGACGTTTCTATATACAGACAGAAAAAGGGAACATGGAAGCGCACTTGGTGGCGGAAGGACTCCGCAAGCTGGCTTCCATCTTGTACCTCATACTGAATGGGGAAATCAATGCGGACACCGTTCTGTTTTGGGATGAGCCGGAAGCCAATTTGAACCCGGCTCTTATCAAGGTAGTGGCAAAGTTCATTCGTGTGCTTCAGGAATGCGGCTTGCAGATTTTCATCGCCACTCACGACTACCTGCTTACACATACGCTTTCTCTCTATTCCGAATATAAGGAGCACACGAACATATCCGTCAAGTTCTTCGGCTTGAAAAAAGAAGATAAGGGAATCATGGTAGAGGAAAGCGACACCTTGGCAGGCATACGGAACAATCCGATATTGGAGGAATATGCGGCATTTTACGATTTGGAACAGCAATTCATCAGCAGATATGAGTGATTTTCAGGAAAGCGGTATAAGCTTCAAATTCAGCTCTCCCAAATGGGCTGTTGTCAAGTACGATGAACATTTGGCACACAAAAAGGTAAGCAATGCCTTGCAACCTACCAAGGCGGTGGACTTCTTGGGCATTCACGATAATAGACAGCTGTTTCTGGTCGAGGTAAAGAATTACAGGGGGCATACGCACGATGCGGAAACTCAAGAGGTTCTTCAGGCAAAAGGCGACGAATTGATGCGCAGGATTGCTGTCAAAGTCAGGGACACGATTGCCACGGCAACCAATGCGGCACGTTTCTCAACCAACGATGAAGATTTTTTTACCTTGATTAACCGGTTGCTGCTTGACGGGCAGAAAAAGATAGTCATCATTGCCTGTATAGAACTGGATGTGGCAGATGAAAAAGGACATAAGGTCCGTATGAGTATTTGGATGCAAAAACTAAAGCAAAAGTTGTCTTGGTTACATGCCGCTAAAATTTCCATCAATCCGGTTGAAAATATTTCCGATGTATTACCGGATACGGAAATCTCGTTCTTATAGTCTCCCGTCAGATTCTGGTATCCTTTGCCACCGTTCTTTTATGCTCCCTTTTTATTGCGGATTGATTGCATAGCCTGTTTATGTATTGTTTTCTGAAAAATAAATCCTGTATTTTCCTCTTGTTTAAAGGGAAAAAGATATATTTGCAAAAACAGACCCGTTAATCGGTTTGTTGCCGAACGGAAAGTGTTTGCTCGAATGAAAAAGAATATATTATTGAGGTTGCAGTGATTTTCGGCGAAAAACGGAACTCCGGTACGAAACTTGATGCCTACATTTGCACTGTTAACAAAATGTTTCACTTAAAATCAATTGTTTATGGACTATACCCAAAAGATTAAGTTGCTGAACGAACTGATGCTCAATGCAACGCCGCAAAATGTAGATTTCACGCCGCAAAATGGCAATTATTGTGTGACGCTGATAGCTACGCGGCCTGTTCACACCTGGGGATATCAAAAACGTAATTTCAAGATTAAGGGACGGCTGGAAGAAGGCAAGACAATCTCTGCCGACTTGATAGCGGAAAATGAAATGCTTTTTGGAGTGGAAAATCTGCCTTACGTGGCACACGAGAGTGACCGTACCCCTATCTTCAAGATTATTCGTGCTTCCATTTTCTGCGCTTATGCGGGTTTGCAGCTTACGGACCTGCATCGGGGAATGCGGAAGATTGCCTGGTCAGATTATCCTTTCAAAAAATCGGATAAGGAAGAACAGGCAAAAGCGGAAATCAGATTCATGAAAAGGCTGGCATCGGTAATGACTGTTCCGGATCACTGTATGATAGGACGTTCCGTGGTGACCCATCTCACTTCCACCCGTTTGCGGGATGTTATACTGTACAACAAAGAGTACGAACCATCCTTATATGAAAAGATAAAGGATTCCATTGAATCCTTGTCTCACTTCATTCCGGCAAAAGACCATGCCGACAATGTGGTTCCCGATGTGTTTGTCTCCCAACAGGATTGGGAAAATCCCCGTGACACTTATGGGCATCAGGTCGTCATACTCAACGCCAAAAGCAAAAGGAAAGAGCAGTTCTGGTGGGATTACCTGAAACTCAATATTTTCTTGAGCGATTTGGAGTATTATTTCGGTTACTATATCTTGATGAACCGCTGGCAGATTCCGATGATCCAAAAGTGGATTGCCGAATACCGTGAAAAAGGTCTCTTCGAGTCCCAGCGTGCGAAAGATTATCTTTTGTTCTATTTGAAAGCCGGAGAAAAGACACCGGTTCGTGTCTTGAACTCCCAAGGAATACAAGTCAAAGTCAAGATGATTCCAAGATAAACAAGTAGCACACTGCCTCTTATTGGGAAAAGTCAAACATACATTGCTATCAGTATTTCTCTGCCGACAGTAATGTACAAATGTATATTTGATTTTTCCCTTTGTTTTTATGGGAGATATTTATATTTTTGCGCTTAAAAAATACCGTACGGTCGGTATTTTTTAAGCGCAAAAATATAAATATGGAATTGATTACTGGAAAATGGAGTAAAAGACATAGAGGAACATCTCTGTTTGAAATTCCACTTTCTGTTTGGGTTCCTCTATGTCGAACAAACCGACTAATCGGCTTATTTGAAAACAAATATAGCCAAAAAATAATATATGTATAAGAAAAAAGGGAAAAAGGCATCGTTCGTATTTATTTCATAAACGGAAATTTATAGTCATAAATGATTTAAGGATAATTGGGTAGGACATATTTAATAATGCTAAAAATGAACGTGTTTTCACTCAAAAGACCTACTTTTGTATGATACTAAAAAACAAGGTTATGAAAGGAGTAAAAGGCTCAGAAACAAAAAGATTAATCAGGGAAGCTGCATACAAACAGTTTCTGACAAAAGATTACAACACAGTTCCCCTGAAGGAAATAGAAAAAAGTCTGAATTTATCAAGAGGATGTATGTCGTATCATTATCCAAGCAAACAGGAACTGTTCATTGATGTAATCGATTTTTACATTTTCCACAAACAAGATGCCAAAAATAAGTTCAAGGATATATCTCATACCTCTCTGCTTGAATTTATTGATTATTACATAAAGAGGGTGGAGGAAACGATGGATGCAATGAAAGTCTATCTCATAGAAAAAGAGAAGACCAATATTACACGTGCATATCTTAACTTGATTTTGCAGGCAGAATATTTCTATCCGGGATTTAACGGGGCTTTCAACGAAATAACAAATAAGGAAATAAAATTGTGGGAAAGAATATTTGTGAGAGCTGTTGAAACCAAAGAAATAAGATCCGATGTTAATCCTTCTATATTGGCCTTGACATTTCGAATCCTGCTGTTTGGGAAATGTTTTCAAGATGCATTGGTGAATGGATTGCGAATAGAAGAACTGAAAGCAGTTCTTTATAATCAATATGAACTAATTAAAAATTGAACTAATGAAGAAAGATGTTTTTATTACTGGGCTGGCAAGCTTCTTTCCGAACTCTCCTGTTTCCAATGATGAAATGGAAGAGTTTTTGGGTCTCATTTCTGGAAAACATTCCAAAGTGCAACGAATAGTTTTAAAGCAAAATGGTATCAAACGGCGATACTATGCCTTAAACAAAAATCAGAAAATCACCCATACAAATGCGGAAATGGCGATGCTGGCTATACGAAAGTTGCTGGCATTAACCGATAAGGGTCAGAAGGATATTGAGTTGCTTGCTTGTGCTACTGCTACTCCTGACCAGATTCTACCTTCCCATGCGTCTATGGTACATGGGCTTTGGGAAGAGCCTGTTGAAATATTCTCTTCTGCCGGAGTTTGTCTGTCTTGTCTGCAAGCATTGAAAATAGCTTATCTGAGTATAGCCGCATCAGAAAAACAGAATGCAATATGTAGTACATCTGAATTGGTGTCAGCCATGCTTTTGTCCAAAAACTTCGACATCGAATATGAAAGATGCTGCAATTTGGGCACCAATCCATATATGGCTTTGGAAAAGGACTTCCTGCGCTTTATGTTAAGCGATGGTGCGAGTTGTGCGTTATTGGAAAATCATCCGGGAGAAAAAGGCGTATCTTTAAAGATTGAATGGATAGAAATGGATTCGTATGCCAATGAAACGCCTACCTGTATGTTCGCCGGAGCTGTCCGGAGAGAGGACGGCGAACTGAAAAGCTGGAAATCTTTCGAAAGTCAGGGATTGGTCAATGAGTCCCTCATGGTTATCAAACAGGATATTAAACTTTTAGGAACGAAGTTGATGCCTTTATGGATTAGACATATTAAATCATGCTTGAATAAACATGGTATGAGTTCTGAAGATGTGGATTATGTAATACCTCACTCTTCGTCAATGGTTATTTATAACAATCTCATAGAAGCGATGAAAAACGAAAGTTTTGAATTGTACAAAAAAGAGTGGTTTACCAATCTTACCTGGGTGGGAAACATCGGATCGTCAGCGATACTGGCTGCCTTGGATGAATTTAGTTCTACCCGTAAACTCAAATCCGGAGAAAAAATATTACTGCTTGTTCCTGAAAGTGGGCGTTTTTCTTATGGAACTGTATTATTAAGTGTGGTTTAAGTTTGGAAATAAACGATAAATAGCGTATTTTTGCGCAGATAAAAACGACATAGTATAGTATCATATATCATCTTTCAAACGAAAAGTGGAAAATTTCAAAGAGATAAGATGGAATATGACAGCTTGCGCTATATTAAGATATATAGCACAGGTGCGTCAGCTTCATCTCTAGGCATTCCACTGCCACGTTTGGGTTGTTGATTGCATCTGTGCTATTTCTTCTGTAATATAGCTGTAAGATGAACCCGAACTTGAAACAAAGGATTATTAAGGAGGCGTATAGGTTATTCATCGCGAAAGGTATGAAACAAACTTCATTTTGTGATGTGGCGTTTGCCGTGCATAAATCCAAGGGGGCCGTCATTCATTATTTCCCTTCCAAAAGATTGTTGGTGGACGCGGTTGTGAAAATGTGTTTTTTTCCTGCATCCCAACTTCCAACCGAAATAGGCTCAGCAGTAGAAAAGAATTGGGATGAGTTTCTAAGGCTGTACCGGAATCCGATAGAACGGGTGATAAACAGTTTTCCTGAACAATTGAATGGTAATGGCTTGATGCATTATATGCAGTTTGTATCTTCCGCCCACGAGTATATGGACGATTTTTCTCAAATGTACCAGGAACTTTTTGCCAAGGAACAGGACTTCCTTTCAAATATGGCTTGCAACCATAAGATGTGTGTAAACGATACTGTGGAATTCAGCAGGCAGATATTGAACACCTCCATCGGTAAGACGTTTTTGGGTATGTTCTTAAAAATGTAATCTCAACGTTTGTATTTCTTTCCCTTTTTTGAGCCATAACATTGGCCTTTAGGCAGATAAGCTGTTAAATATCATTTGCTGAAACAAATTCTCCTTTCATTATTCTTGGAAAAAACTTATCTTTGCAAAACAAACCGACTGGTCGGTTTATTTTGCAAAGGATTTTTAATTGAGTATAACTAATCAGAAAAGGAAGTAGATAATTGAAAAGCTGGAATAAATTGTTGGGACAATCTTTATGTTCGCAACCTCTTCTCGCCCCAATAGCGGTCGGGTACATCACCAAAATTATAATCATAAGCTGTATTGTATACGCCGGTATCCATGAATGGAAAGAGATGAAGGCCCGGGAAGTGGAAGTCCGGGGAATCAACCGTCAGAAACATGACATGAATGATATATATGTGGAAATGCTTAGCCTTTCTTTATTGTGTGAAACCTTCATGGAATGGAACGAGCAGGATTTTCTTACATTCCGCAAACGGAAACAGCATATTGACAGCTTGTTATATGAATTTAACAACAGCAATCCCAACTCACACATGGACAGTATCCGTACTTTATGGAAAGACAAGGAACTGTATATGCAAAAAATCATATCTCTGGTGCATAAACAGGAAGAGGTCAGTCAGGAAATTGCGGCACAAATTCCGGTTATTGCCAGACAAAGTGAACGGGAAACCAATAAAAGGGGGGGATTGCTGAAGAGGCTGTTCAGAAAACGTGATAAGGCGGATTCCCCCTCCACGGCTTCCATGCTTTATGCACTCAACCAAAAGGTAGTGGGCGAACATCAGGCATATACCCGGGAACTGGCTGAGCAGACGAACTATTTAGCCGGAAAGAACAGAATGTTGAACAGGCAGCTACAGCAGATGATTGTACACATGGACAAGGCGGCAAGAACAGAGCTGAAGAAACGGGAAGATAGGATTGCAAAGGCTGAGAAACAATCATTTGCCGTAGTCATTGGTTTGACGGCATTCATGATACTGTTATTAGTAGGGTCTTATCTGGTTATACACAGGTATATGATACGCATAAACCGCTATAAAAGAAGATTGGAGGATACGGTCCGGCAGTTGAGGCAGACTGTCGTTGAAAACAAGAAGCTGATTGAAGCAAGAAAAAAAATCATGCTGGCGGTGACGCACGATTTACGTTCTCCGCTTGCCACCATCAGCAGCTATGCGGAATTGCTTGCCACGGAGAGGAGGACGTTGAAACGTAAGGAGTATAACCAAAATATACGGCAGGTGGCAGAATATATGGCTTCCATGCTGAATGCCCTGCTGGGATTTTTCCGTTTGGAAAGCGGCAAGGAAAAAGCCAGTCCCGCCCCGTTCAGGTTATGCTCTGTCATTGAAGTATTGGAAACGGATTTCCTGCCGTTGGCGGCAGGAAAGAACTTGTCCTTAAACATGGAAAGTGCCGGGGATGCGGTTGTTGTCGGGGATAAAAAAAGAATAATCCAGATAGGGAGCAACCTGTTGTCAAATGCGATTAAATTTACAGAACAGGGAACGGTGACATTACGTACGCGATTTGAAAAAGGGATATTGGCGCTTACGGTGGAAGATACCGGAACCGGTATGGATGACGAGGAGCAGGCGCGTATTTTTACGGCATTCGAACGGCTTCCCAACGCGATTGCGGAAGAAGGGGTCGGCCTTGGGCTTTCAATAGTCAAAAGCCTGGTCGAGTTGCTGGAAGGCAGGATAGAGCTGACAAGCCGGAAAGGTGTAGGCAGCCGTTTTACTGTCTACTTGCCCTTGCCTGTGGCAGAGGAAAGTGTGAACGGCAACGACAAGGACAGGATTCCCATACAGCCGTTTACGGTTCTGGTATTGGACAATGACACCGTCTTGTTGGCTGCGATCAGGGAAATGTTCGCGCATCATGGAGTCACTTGTACGGTATGTGAGAATACACGTGACTTGATGGAACATGTACGTTGCCAAAGCTATGACCTGTTGATTACGGATTTGAAAATGCCACAGATGAACGGGTTTGAGGTGCTGAAACTCCTGCGCATGGCAAAAGTGGGAAATTCAAGGAGCATTCCGGTCATAGCGGCAACCGCTTCGGGGAGCTGCAAGGCGGAAGACCTGCGTGAGGCGGGGTTTTCGGCTTGTTTGAAAAAACCGTTTTCGGCTGAGGAATTGTTGCAGGTATGCGCAGAATGCTTAGGAAACGAAAGGCAGTTGGAACAAATTGATTTCCATACTCTGTTGGAGCATGGAGACAAAAAGGCGATGCTTGATACCTTGATTGAGGAAACCGCAAAGGATATGGAGGCGGTGGCTGAGAGTGCGGAAAAGAATGATCACGAGGCACTGAAGGAGTGGGTACACCATCTGACATGCTCATGGGAGATTATTCATGCCGGTAAACCGCTACGTGAATTGTTTGCGCTGCTTCAGGGTTCCGGGGAGCTTTCGGTTGAAGAATTGAAACGGACTGTTCAAAAAGTATTGGATAAAGGAAAAGAAATAATTTATTTGGCACAACAGGCAAAGAAAATCTATGAAAGTGATTGTTATTGAGGATAATATCTTGTTCTGTGACTATATCTGTAGTCTTTTGCAAAAGGCGGACTTTAAGACAATGAAGGCACACGGGCTGGCACAGGCAAAAAAAATGATTAGGGGTTCCATCCATGAGGATGATATGGTATTGGCGGATTTAAGGTTGCCGGACGGGGAAAGTACCGCCTTGTTGAAATGGATGAGGGATAACGGGTACATGCATCCGTTCATAATGATGACCAACTATGAGGAGATACATTCTGCCGTCCATGCCATGAAATTAGGTGCGGAGGATTTTATCCTCAAACCACTGGTTGAAGACAAGCTGTTACCCGCCATAAGAAAGATAAAAGCGGCAAACGATACTTTTTCCAAAGTGATTTACGAACGCAGGAGTGCCTCTTTTTGCGAATTGAACCAATATATCCACCTGGTTGCACCAACAGACATGACAGTGTTGATACTGGGGAACACGGGAACCGGAAAAGAACATCTGGCAAATAAGATACACAGGAGGAGTCTCAGAGCCAACAAACCGTATATTAAGGTTGACTGTGGCAGTTTGTCCAAAGATCTGGCCGCTTCCGCCTTTTTCGGCCATGTCAAGGGAGCCTTCACAGGGGCTACCGAGGAAAAGGCGGGGTATTTCCTGGAAGCGCAGGGAGGCACCTTGTTCATGGACGAAGTGGAGAATCTCTCAATAGAGACACAACGGATGTTGTTGCGTGCCATGGAGGAACGGAGCTATCGTCCGGTGGGCGGGAAACAGGACAGGCGGATGGATGTGCGTATCATCGCGGCAACCAACGAGGACTTGTTCCAGGCGGTGGCCGAGAAACGTTTCCGCAAAGACTTGTTGTATCGTTTCCATGACTTTACGATTACCGTACCTGCGCTGCAAAATTGTTTGGAAGACATACTTCCCCTGGCGGATTTTTTCAGGGAACAGTCTTGTGCGGAACTCCGGAAAGAGGTGGTGGGTTTTGACGGACCGGCAAAAGAAATGCTGTTGGGGTATAGCTGGCCGGGAAATGTCAGGCAGTTGAAACAGGTTGTTTATGCGGCGGTATTGATATGCAAAGGAAATTTGATAACTCCCGATTTTTTACGGTTGAAACAGACGGAAACGGATGCTCCGAATTCTGCCAAGAAAAAAAAGATAGACAAATGTTTGCAGAAAGACGAGAAAAGGAACATTGAACAAATCAAGACGGCAATATCCATATCCAAAGGAAACCTGACACAAGCGGCGGCGTTGCTGGGAATAAGCCGCCCCACCCTTTATAAAAAAATGAGCATACATGGTATTAGCAAATAATGTGTTAAGAGGACAGGCGGATGGATATTGCCAGAACAGTTTCCCCCTTCATCAAAGGAAAATCGAATTTGTCTTGCCAGCCGCATTTCCTACACTTTTTTCGTGAAAATTTTCCTTGCGGCTTCGCCGTGGAAAATTTTCACGAAAAAGAATGCGGCGGCAATCCAAATTCGATTTGAGAAACGATTACAGGGGCAAACTGCGACCGACGTGACGCATGGATAAAAAATATCGGATATTGAGGAAGGCATATCTCATACCCCACGAAATCCCACATGTACCGTTCGGGGTATAGGTCTCACAAGAATCTTTTCGCAAAAATAAAAGAAGCCATGAGAAGACAGGGGGCTTCAGCTCCCTCCGCTCTGCATGGTTCCGCATTGTTTGTTCCGCCTGCTCCTTCTCCTGCCATACATACCGCTTCTCTTTTTTCTTGTCGCATATTTCTTTTTGCCCGGCTTTCCCCCTGTTCGCCGACATTCCACCCTCATCTGAAAACCACTTTTTCGGACATCTGATGACATTTGATGACATCTGATGACACCTTTTTGAAAATCAGCGTTTTATTCAAATTTAGCCTATACATTTGAAGCGTCAAAGCAATTTATTAACCCCTAAAAGGAAAATGTATGGCACAGGAAAAGAACCTGAACGAAAAGCCTAAACGGACCCGAAAACCGAAGGCTAAGAATGATGCACTTCCGGTGGAGCAAATCACCGAACTGATGCTGGTCCATAACAAGAGCGACCCGAAAAATGGTGTGCAGGTGGTCAGCGAGATTGATAAGGACGGGAAAGCAAAAACAGTCCCGGCGGACGAGAAGAATGAGAACTCATTCCTGAAATTCGACAAGAATTCGAGCATTCTCGAAAATTTCATCAAGAATTTCTGGAGCCAGCTCAAGGAACCGACCCATTTCCGCCTTCTCCGCATGACCTTCCACGACTACAAGATGAACAAGCAGGCCATCAAGGACCTGGCGGAAGGAAAACAGACGGACGCGGTGAAAGAGTTCCTCAAGCGCTACGAAATCCGTCCGAGAGAAAACAAGAAGGAACAAAGTGCGAACAGACAAGAAGAGACAACAATGGCAAAAAAAGAAACGCAACCGCAGGAGCCCCTGCAACAGAGTGAGGTACAGCAGGCGGCACAGCAGCAACCGCAAGCACAGCAGCAACCGCAGGAGTCGCAAGGACCGCATTACCGGTATAATGAGAACATGGTCAACTGGGAGGAGTTGGAAAAGGTCGGAATCTCAAAGGCTTCGCTGGAACAGCAGGGACTCCTTGATTCCATGCTGAAGGGCTACAAGACCAACAAGCTGGTGCCCCTGACAATCCATCTTTCCGGTTTGCTGACAGCCAAACTGGATGCAAGGCTCTCACTCATCCCGCAACAGGATGGACAGGTGGGACTGGCCATTCACGGCATACGCAAGGAGCCGCAGTTGGAACGCCCTTATTTCGGATTCAACTTCAGCGAGGAGGACAAGAAGAACCTGCGTGAGAGCGGCAACATGGGGCGTGTGGCGGAACTCAACCTGCGTGGCAGTGAATATACCCCCTGCCTGATCTCCATCGACAAGAACACCAACGAGCTGGTCGCTGTCCGCCAGGAGCATGTCTACATCCCGCAGGAAGTGAGCGGGGTAAGGCTTACGGACGAGGAAATCAGGTTGCTGAAGGAGGGACAGCCCGTCAAGGTGGAGGGCATGACCTCCAAGGCGGGAAAGGGGTTCGACGCCACGCTCCAGTACAGCGCCGAGCGCAGGGGGCTGGAGTTCATCTTCCCGAAAAACCAGATTTTCAACGAGCGTTCCATCGGGGGCGTGCCGCTCTCGCCCACCCAGATAAAGATGCTCAGCGAGGGGCATACCATCCTGGTGGAGGACATGAAGTTCAAGAACAGAAACGGGACATTCTCCTCATTTGTCACGATAGACCAGACAACGGGACGCCCGAACTACACCCGCCACAACCCGGAAACGGGGGAGATCTATATCCCCAAGGAAATATGCAATGTGCAGTTGACACCCGAGGACAAGGAAACCCTGCGCAAGGGACAGGCGGTCTATCTGGAAAACATGATCGGACGTACGGGAGAGGAATTCTCCTCGTTTGTCAAACTGGACATGAATACCGGAAGGACGATGTATTCACGCACGCCGGACGGGTTCAACGAGCAGCAGGCGCCACGCATCCCGGCGGAGGTTTACGGTCATGTGTTCACGGCACAGGAAAGGGCGAACCTTCAGGATGGAAAGACCATCCTTGTCGAAGGGCTGAAAAACAACGGGCAGTCCTTCAGCTCCTACCTGAAAGTCAACCCCTATTCAGGACAGTTGCAATATTTCCAGGAGAATCCGGATATCCGCCGGGATACTTCCCGTCGTGCCGCACAGACGGAGACCGCACAGGGGCAGCAGCAGGAACAGAAGAAAGGCGCTTCACAGGCGGTATAACCCGGCCAAAGGGAAACAGAACGAATTACACAAACCTAAAATCCCCGAATCGTATGAATACGAATCAGAATGCCCGCCACATCTATAAGGCGGAAGACATTGACTGGAACGGTCTGGAGGCCGCCGGCATCAGTAAAAAACAACTGGAAACCAGCGGTGACATGGAACTGTTGCTGCAAGGCAAGGAAACGGAAATCGTCCCGTTGAAACTCCGCACACCGGTCATCAGCCTGACGATGGACGCCACGCTGAAGCTGGTACCTGACGGCAACGGCAGACCGGTCATGGAAATAAACGGTCTCCGTCAGAAGGAGACACCGGAAATTTAACCGGGAAACAACAGGTTTAACCCACGTTCCGTGCCGCCAGAAACGGCACGGAACATCAAAAAGAAAAAGAATATGATAGCGATAGTGACTGACAAGCCCAATGTGGGCAGAGAGATAGCAAGAGTTCTGGGAGCAGACAGAAAAGAGAACGGATACATGACCGGAAACGGATACATGGTGACATGGACATACGGCAACATGCTTTCCCTGGCGATGCCGAAAGATTCCGGTACGTCATGGGTGGAGCGGGAGGACTTCCCCCTGCTGCCCCCTCCTTTCCTGACGGTAAGGCACGTCAAGACGGATACGGGATGGAATCCCGATATCAATGCGGTACTCCAGTTGAAGGTGATAGCCAAGGTGTTCGACGCGTGCGACACCATCATTGCGGCAACCGACGCTTCCCGTGAGGGGGAAATGCTGTTCCGGTATCTTTACCGCTTTCTGGGATGCAAGCACCCCTGCCTCCGCCTGTGGATCTCATCCCTGACGGACGAGGCCATCACCAGAGGCATGGAAAACCTCCGCCCATGCGCCCTGTTCGACAACTTGTTCCTGGCGGCAGACAGCCGCAACAAGGCCGACTGGCTTCTGGGGGTCAATTCAAGCTATGCCGTCTGCAAGGCGGTAGGCTTCGGAAACAATTCGCTGGGCAGGGTGCAGACCCCTGTACTGGCGGCCATAAGCGGACGGTACCGGGAGAGGGAGAACCACATTCCCGCTGACAGCTGGCCCGTGTTCATCAGCCTCTGCAAGAACGGGAAAATAATGAAGATGCGCCACGTGGAAGACTTGGGGAACCGCCGGGACGCCCTGGAACTGTACGAGGACTGCAAGGCGGCAGGGTATGCACGTGTCACGGCTGTCGGCAGCCGGACAGAGGAAATCGGCGCGCCGGCCCTTTATAACCTGACCGAGCTTCAGAAAGATGCGAACCGTTACCATAACCTGACGGCCATACGGGTACAGGAAATCACCCAGAGCCTGTACGAGAAAAAACTGATCTCCTGTCCGCGCACTTCCAGCCGCCTGCTGCCCCGGGATGTGTATGACATGTTACCTCCGGTTATGGAGAAGTTGCTGTCCGGCAAGGATTTCCGCCAATATGCCGGTATGGTTAACCTTACGGCAAGGAAAGGTATGACCGGGACACAGGATACGGCGGAGCACCATGCCATTGTCATCACCGGCGTACAGCCCGGCGAGCTGGACAGGGAGGAAAGGCTGGTTTACACGCTCATTGTCGGCAGGATGCTGGAAACGTTCATGCCACCGTGTAAGGTGGAATACACAACGGTTGAAACGGTATGCGCCGCACGCAAGTTCCGAATCCGTACATACCGTATCCTGGAAACGGGATGGCTCGGTGTTTTCCAGAGGGAACACCTTGTTTCAGAAAACTGTGTCCTCTGCCCCGTTCCACCTGAACTTTTGCGGGAGGAGACGCTGCCGGTGGCGGGATGCAGCCTCATACACAGGAAATCCCTGCCTGTTTCCCCCTATACGGACGAGGAATTGACGGACTATATGGACAAGGCCGGACTGGGAACCGTATCCACACGTACGAACATCATCCGTACGCTTCTGGACCGCAAATACATCCGCTATTCGGGCAGGTACATCATCCCGACCCCCAAAGGCCTTCTTTTATATGAGACGGTACGTGGAATGAAAGTGGCGGAAGCCTCCCTCACCTCCGGTTGGGAAACGGAACTGGTACGCATAGAGCGGGGGGAGCTCACGCAGAAGGAGTTTCTGGACGGCGTGCTGGAAACGGTAAATGAGGTGACCGGAGAGATATTCCGGAACCATCCGGAAGAAGCCCGGCCACATGGCTCCATGTAAGCGGTTGCCGACATGTCAGGGTACAAGAGAGGTGCGGACTAGGGTCCGTGCCTCTCTTTTTATATGTGCAAGATACGTTTTCCGCTTTTAAGCGGCAAAGGTCTTGGATTGCCTCGTTTTTGCCACAAGGCGGCCCCCCTTGGGGGCTTGGTTGGCTAAAAGAAAATCATCCTCGCTTCGCTGCGGTATTTTCTTTTGCCAAGCCTTGCGCAAAAAGGCAATCCAAGGGCCGGAGGCCTATAAAATCGGGAAAACATATCCCGATGGGATTATTTATTCATTCTTAAAAAATTAAAGACATGAAACTGCAACTCATCGAAAACATCTGCAAACAAGTGGTCTCACTGGTTCTGCTTGCAGGAATATGCCTGCTCTACAGCAAAGGTATCATTCCCGTGTATCTGCTCGTCCTGTTCCTTTTGTCGGGAACTCTGGTCAGTCTTATCTTCAGGACATTCACCTTCATCCTGAAAACAATCCTTGTCCTGATTGCCATGGGCATGCTTGTATAATCATTAAATGCTGAAGATATGAGAACTTTTACATTTACCCCGTCGGCTCCGGTCATGCCGGCTGCATGGCCCACCACAAACCGTGTGAGACCTGTAAAAAGACGGATTCCCGATACGACGGACGGACCGAAACGTATCGGCTACTATCTGGAGCCCTTGAAAGGCATCGCATCGAATCCGGACAGGCAGAGAATCCTGAAGGATTTTTTCAAGGAAACCCATGTATAACATTTTAAATTTTACCATTATGTTTTTTCAAGCAATCAACCAAATGATTACAGCAGGCACAGACCTGAGCATCAACATCAGACGAGTAAACAACAACCTGACGGTGGCCGTTGTTCCCAGACGGTCAGGAGTAAAGGATGGGGAACGCATCGTTCCGCTCATCCTGAACGGCACGCCGGAAGAGCTGGACACAGGCTTCCTGCAGGCTGTCGGCACACCTTTACAGAAAGCGCAGGGCATCCTTACCAACCTGGAAACATTCGAGAAGCAGGCGGAACAAGCGGCCTCACAAAGCAAAGCCGCCAGGTCTGCGGTGGAGAAAGAGTCCAAAGAGGTCCGCGAGAAACGGGAAAAGATGGAAAAATTGCTTAAGAAGGCGGAGGATGCCATGACCGGCAAACGCTATTCCGAAGCGTTGATATGGCTCAAGCAGGCAAAGGTGCTGGCACTTCCGGACAAGCAAGCGGAAATCGACGATAAAATGGCGGAAGTGCAGAAAAAGGCATCGGAGGGAAGCCTGTTCGGTATGGAACAACCGCCAATGCCCAAGCCACAGCCGGCTCCACAACAAACTGCATCGCAACCGGTGGCAGCCCCGGCACCGCAATACCGGAGCGGAGAGCAAATCCCGATGTTCTTGACCGAGCAGCCGTCTCCGGTTCCGCAACCCGTCTCACAACCGCAAACGCCTCAACCGGCAGTATATCCCGGACAGCCGCAAACGCAGCCCGTACAATACGCGCAGCCTGCACCACAACCGCAAGGTATCCAGTTCCATCAACCGGTACAGATGCCGCAACCGCAGATAGACGGAAAGCAATGGATGCAACCGGCTCCGTCACAGTATGCACCGGTGCAGGAGGCTGTAATGTACAACTTCGACAAGGACTGCGAGGATGACCGGGAAATGCTCAGGGAAGACCCGTACGCGGAATATCCGGACTTCCCGAAGGAATGCCGCATGACGGACATGGCACAAATGGACATGGTATATTGTTGAACCTTATAAAATAGAAAAATTATGGCACTTGAAATCAAAGGATTACAGAGAATTTTCAAATTCAAGAAGGACTCCAAGGAACTGGTATTGAGCGATCCGGACAGCAGCCTGTCCGTAAACGAGGTGATGGACTTCTACTCCATGACCTATCCCGAACTGACAACGGCGACCGTTCACGGGCCGGAATGGGAGGAGGACAAGGCGGTCTACCGCTTCAAGACAACCATCGGAGTGAAAGGATAAGCGTATGGGCAAGAGAAAGAAAAAGGAGGACAAACCATGCAGACTGCTATCAGAATCAGCCAAGGAAAACCTGGCGGAACTCATTATCCGCTCGGCCGGCCCGTCAGACATCCGAAGAGGAACAGCGGGACAAAAAAGGAGGATACTGCCGCCACCGGGAAGCGTCATGATTTTCTGACAGATAAAATTCCTCCCCTCGCACCGGATTTTTGGCATAAAGACGGATATGACGGTTCCCCGGTCAATCTCACGACACCGGAGAATTTTGACTATCTCTACCAATCGGCATCGAACTATGCCGGACTTATGGGTATAAAGCTCCCTTTCCGATACAGGAAAGGGGGCAGCCCCCGTCTGAAAATCACCGAACTGTACAAGGCGATGGACGAGAGCGTGCCGGAGTGTGTCAATCTGGAAGAGAAAGAAGGAAGGCTCCATTTCTGTCTGTTCCGCCATCACGACTGGCCGGAACCCGAGCTGTTCTGGATTCCCATCGACTTTACGGAACGGCTTCCCGTACCATTGAGGAACATTGTCAGGGAGTTCATCCGGCAATTCGTCCGGCATCACGGAGTCTGCAATGTCACCGAGGCGTTTTGCTATGACTTCGCCATAGAGGAACTGGAAGACTGGGAAAACCGGGATTCCGACGCCTCCCCGAAAGAAATCAGGGCGAACAGGCGGCTGGCGGATTCCTACCAGTCAGGAAAACGGGCGAAAGCACTCAAACGGATGTCGGGAAAACCGTTCTGCAACTCTCTAGAAGAGGCTGCACGGAATTACCGGACAAAAAAAGGGAAGGAACAAAAACTACTGGAATTGATAAGGGAGGGTATGGCACTGATCACCCCGGAAAGCCCGAACCTCACAAATTACCTGTACGATTGGGCGTATGAGGAGGAGCGTGATTTTTACCCGGTGGGAATGGAAAGCCAGGTCATGCTGGTCTACTCTACCCGTGACACGCTGGCTGAATGCATGGAAGGATTTATGAATTCGGACTATCAGGAGACTTATGCCCTTACCCCGGTCACATACAGGTTTCTGACACCGGAAACGGACTGTCTCTTCCAAATGGGCGACTACCCGGAAAAGCTTTCAAAATGGCTGGCACGTTTTACAAAACATATAGCTGACAACTTCTAAAATGAACGATATGAATGAACTGACCAATAAATTACAACAGGTGATGATGCCCAAGGCGGCACTGATCGCGTATGAATACCGTGAGAACCGCTATGGGAACGGAATGCATTACCTCGAACTGCATCCCATCAATGACAGGGGCAGGATGGAGGCTGCCATGCCTGTCACCTATGAGTTCATGGACTCCCTGGTGGAATCCTATACGGATGACAGGCGGAACGTGCCGCACGGGAAAATCCCCGCCAACATGCTGTGGTGTGATACGCGTAAGGGGCACGAGAGGTATATCTGGTACAATCCTCCGGGAAAACGGCAGATGTTCTTTGCCGGAAGCCTGAATATTCCTGACGGGATATTCCATGTGCCCGGCGTGATCTACAAGGTTTCCGGTGGCAGGCTGGACATTTTCTCCTACAAGGGGGAAAAACCGGTGGAAAACAGCCCGCTTTTCCTCGCCCCTTTCTTCAATGTCACGGGCAGCAGTGTTTGTCTGGGAAACGCCGCGTTGCCCCCCCCGGAAGACATGACTTTCTCAAAACTCCTCGAGTATTGGGAAAAACGTTTCTGGCTCAGCGAATTCTCCCATCTGGGAGGAAACAGGAATCCGACCGGAAGCAACCTGGTCTCGGTAACGGAAAAGGCACGCGCCAATCCGTTTGACGAGAACGAACTGAACCCCATGAACAAACAACTTAAAGACTTACTGGCATGAAAAAGATTCATTATACAGACAGATACCTGCTCAATCCCTACCATCCCGTGACCGTCTTCGTAATCGGTGCGGGCGGAACAGGCTCACAGGTGGCCACCGGCCTGGCGCGGATAAGCGTGGCATTACAGGCGCTAGGACATCCGGGACTGCACGTGACGGTCTTCGACCCCGATACCGTCACGGAAGCGAACATCGGACGCCAGTTGTTCAGCGGATCGGAACTCGGATTGAACAAGGCTGTGGCACTTGTGACCCGCATCAACCGTTTTTTCGGCTTCTCGTGGGAGGCAAAAGGGCAGCGTTATCCGCTGAAAGCCTCCGCAGACCGGGAAGAGCCCGCCCTGGCGAACATCATCGTCACCTGCACCGACAACATCCGCTCCCGGATGAACCTCTGGCGGTTCCTGAAGAAACACCGGGAACACACTTCCAACAACGAGCGGTCGCCCATATACTGGATGGACTTCGGCAATGCCCGGACCACCGGACAGGTCCTGATAGGGAACATCCGTGGCAAGATTCTCCAGCCCGTCTCCAACGAATACCTGCCCGTTCCCCGTATGAATGTCATTACCGAAGAGGTACGCTACTCCACCATCAAGGAAAAGGATTCGGGGCCGAGCTGCTCGCTGGCGGAAGCATTGCAGAAGCAGGACCTTTTCATCAATTCCATGCTGGCACAAACCGGCTGCGACATCCTGTGGCGTATGCTCAGGGAAGGAAGGACATTCTACCGGGGAGCCTATCTCAATCTCGATACACTACGGATAAATCCCATTCCGGTATAGACAATGACCGTCAGTTTTCTTTTATGCATTCTTGCCATGTATAAAAGAAAACTGACGGTTCCTGATTGTTTCTGCCGTGCGGTTCAGCCTTTCAGCCGCACGGCACTTGCCACTCCCTTTTCAGTCATGACCAGCTCATACCGGTCCAGCCTTTCATAGAGTTTGCCCAATGTCTTGCATCCATATCTCCTGACCTTGAATTTGGGCATCATTTTTTTTAATGCGCCGCCGATCAGTGAAAGGGGAACCTCCTCTTTGCCGTCAGCCGCCTGCCGGAAAGCCTTGTCGAAATACTCCATGTCCCTTTGGATAAAAAATTCGGGAGTATTGTCCGAAACCTTGTTTTCCTTCCGGTCGGCATACAGGAACACGGAACAGGATCGTACCAATGATACGGGAGTCTTATCCTCCCCATATCCCAGCACCTTCAATCCGGCTTCCCGTATTCGCTGGGCAAGCAGGCTGTAGTCACCATCACTGGCTACCAGACAGAAACAGTCTGCCCGACCGTCACGAAGAATGTCCATCGCGTCTATGACCAGTGCAATATCGGTCGTGTTCTTTCCGGGAGCATGGGAGGAAGCTTGTATGAGCCTGAATCCATGCTCCCGGGCAGTTCCTTTCCATGCGGAAAGCGCTTTTCTCGTCCAATCTCCATAAATTCGTCTCACAACGGCATCCCCATAACGGGAAACAAAACTCATTATATCCTCCATCTTCTCGAAGGAGGTGTTATCCCCGTCAATAAGGACTGCGACGGCATATCTTGAATTGGTATTTGTCTTCATAACAACTGTTTATGAAACAAAGTTAGCATAACTTCCGCATATTGATACTCCCACGCTCATTTTTTCTTTCCGCGTTTCAGCAAGAATTCCTGTATTTCCGAGCTTCTGTAGAAGTTCTTTCCGTTATCGTCCGTCTGGTAATAGCGGATCAGTCCTTTTTCCCGGTAGCGGGCGACTGTCCGCAACGACACGTTGAGCAGCCTGGCTATGTCATAGTTGTCCAAAAGTTCGTCACCGTTCAAGAACTCTTTCACACGTTCCATCCTGTCCAGTTTCTTCTCTATGCGGTCAAAACCTTCCACTATGGTCATTATCATTTTTTCAAGCACTTCATTGTCTATATACATCATGGTATGTATCTCCTGCATTTTAAAGGTTATTACTGAAATACCCTTTCTTGTGCGCACTTTCGAGAGTATATGCCATCTTTAGTGAAAAATCTATGCCGGAGTACCGGTATTAACTTAGTTATATATTACATTCTGCTAAGAATCAAGCAAATAATATTGTTTGATTTTTATCAGTGGATGGTAAGTGTAAAATTTTGAAGTGTAAAATTGTAAAGTCCGTAATGTAAACTTTACAAGTTACAGATACCACCCCGCCTATATTCTTAAAACCGGATAAATTGATGACGCTTCCACACAAGGTATTCAACATATAAAGACTATAATATTTATTTCAGAGCATTTTTCTGAAGTTAGACTCTGCAGCTCTCTGTTACATATGACGTTTAATGACATCTGATGTCTTTTGACGACATCCTTTTGGACATGAATATTCCCTTTCATATTTTCGTATCCGACAAAAAATGAAACTTATGGAGTTTGTATGTATCGAGGCTAAAACATTCATGGAAATGAATGAGGCTCTGGAAGCCGTTGTAAAAAAAATGTGTGAAACATGCGGAAGTGGCATATCCGGTATGGACGACTGGATTGACAACCAGGAGGCTTGTATGCTCATGGACGCCTCTCCCAGAAAGATGTTGCAGCTTCGCAGAAGCAGGGCCATCCCTTACAGTTATATAGACCGTAAGGTGTATTACAAGCGTCAGGATATTATCCGTTTTATGGAAAACAATATTCACCGTATAACCCCTTAAAAGCGAGATGATCCAATCCCTGTTGACCAAAGAAACCCCGGAAATCATTCGTTTTTTCCGGAACATAGGCAGCCTGTCCGAAATGCTGGACAAGCAGGAGGAGAAATTACGTCCGGTTCTGAATGGAGAACGTTACATTACGGACTGTGAGCTTGCCGAACAGTTGAAACTGACACGCAGGACGCTGGCAGAGTACAGGATAAACGGCAAACTGCCTTACTACAAGATAGGAGGCAAATTACTATATAAGGAGAAGGACATCCTTGCTTTGTTGGAAAGAAACAGGGTGGAGGCGTTTGATAACCGGTAATGTCCGTTTGGGAAATATCCGGACTTCAAGTGCTTCCTTATACTGTTCAATGTAAGACATATGAACCAAGGAATCTTTTAAAAACAGATTTTCCTTGCCGGATTTTATTGGGGGGATATATCAGGTTGCGAGACAAAGGTTTTCCACCTTAGAATCAAGCAATGTTCCGCATTTCTATTTCTTACCTGCAAAGGTAGCCTTTTGCCCTTGATCGTGCAAGGCGGTCCTTCGGACTGGTTGGCTGAAAAAATCATCCTCGCTTC
>NZ_JAHPXO010000052.1:0-24338 GCF_019041495.1 Parabacteroides sp. MSK.9.14 | reverse complement strand
TGAATACACCACCGAACGAATCTCCGAGCTTCGAAAACGTGTCAGAGAGGAACTGCCCGGTCTGCATAATTTCACTCATGCCCTCTTCTATTTCTGCCAAACCTTCTTTTAACTTCCTGGCATCACTTTCAGAGGTAAAGACTTTTTTTAGGCCATTTGAAACTTTATTAAAAGAGGTTTCCATTTGGTCGGCTTCACGGCGGACATTGGCTATTTCATCCTTGATGGCCTTCAACTGATCCGGTGATTTGCGAAGCACATCAAACTGTTCTTTGGTAATACCGAATGAATTATCAGATGAATATTCCCCTCTTTCAAGAAAAGACAAGAATTTTTCCGCTTCATCCGCAATGGCACGAATAGAGGTGATATTCTTTTTACTCATATCATCAAACAGCCGGGTGATAATGGAGGTACTCTTTTGGGCTTCATTATCCACGTCCGCCAGATCTTTCTTCATACCTTCTGCAAGGGAAAGCCGTTCACCTTCCGTTGTGGCCTTTGCTATCTTCTCATTATAAAGCTCCGTGATAGCCTGACGCTTTTCCAAATATGAACCATATTCTTTCAAGTATTCGTTCATGGCGCGTTCTTCTGCTTCAATCTGCTCATGGATAACATCAGATGTCGCATTTCCTAATTTGGCCCCAGCATTGACTTTTGCCATTCGGATCTCAATCGTCTGCTCTTTAGTCAACTTTCCGCCTTGTGCCTCTCTCCATTCTTTTTCTCTTGCACGGATAGTATCCAACTCTCTGTCATAGTCAAGATTCAACTGGGCGATCTTCTTGTCGAAACCTTCTTTCATCAGGTCAATTTCGGATTGCTGGTTTTGACGACGAAGGGATAAAAGTTCCTTTTGAAGTTTTTTCTGTTTCTCAAGTTCTTTCTGATCTACAGGTTTTGCAAATTTCGTCTCTTCTTGTTTTGATTGGCTATTTACCAAAGCCTCTGCTTTTGTACGATCTTTTAATCCTTGTACAACAATCTCTACTGCTTTCTCATGTTCTATCTTTAGCTGCTCATTCCGTTTTCGCAATTTATCTATCATAAGTGCAGAAGCAAATGATGTTGCACCAATTTGCAACTTCTCAAGTTCTGCAATTTGTTTATTATTTTTCTCAATCTCTTCTTCAATGGAATTCACAGTTGCACGTTGTTGTGCCATCATACGATCATCTATCGACTTGGACAACATCTTGTTGACTTCAACCATATCCATTAAAAGGAATTTCTGTAGAGAAAGATTCTTCAATTCATTCGGATAAAGCTCTTGTAACTTTTTATAAGCTTCAACCTTTTGCAAAGTGGACTTATTTTCATCTTGCAACACACCCAACATTTCTTCCGTCTGACTTCTCATTCCGTCAGACCATTCTCTCATTTCTGCGACTCTCTTATTATGAGCAGCCAATGCCTTTTCCGAAGCTGTAGCCTGTGTCGCAAGTTTGAATATTGCATATCCCAATGCGGTAACACTTGCCACAACTAATACATACGGGTTTGTAAGAGCTGCCTTTCCTGCCGCCAACATAGCAACAGCCTGTTTTCTTAAAGCACCGGTAAGCAATGCTGTAGCTGTCGTATGTTGAATTGTCGCTAATCGGCTTAGAGCAGATGATTTTACATACGAATGTTGAGCTACCTGAACCAATAAAATAGCTGTTTTATATGAAAGAAAAGCTCCAGCTGCATTCTTTACCAACGATTCAAGGTTTGATATTGTACCTTCTATATCGTTATTCTCAAATGCTTCATTAAAAGCCTTGGCAATATCGGAGACTTCTTTCAGAATCTTCTCTCCCAAAGGACGCAAATAGACCTGTACATTATTAGCCAACAATGTAAGCTGATTGTCTGCAGCATCTTTCATCTTCTCAAACGCAGCTTCCGTAGCTCCTAAAGAGTTCTGTAACTCTCCGAGATCACTCGCTGCCGACCTTGCATTCTTTCCGGTCAAAGCCAATGTTGCAGCCAATCCTTCATCCGTACCGAGCATTTCCTTCATCTTAGAAGCGGAACCGCCAGCCTTCTCGTTAATCAACTGCAATGCTTCTTGGAAAGTACGTCCTTGGAAAGCAGCATCTCCAAGTTCTCCGGCAGTACCCTGGATAGCAGCCCGGATTTGAGTCATTGCCTGCGCTGTCGGCGTTCCTTGTTTGGTCAATGAAGCGACTGCGCCCAACACTTGATCAATACTGATCCCGTATGCGGCCGCAATAGGCGCAACCTGGGCTATGGAGGCTCCTAATTCGCCAAATGTAGTCTTACCCAATCGGACAGTTGTAAAAAGCTGATCCGAGACTGTACCAGCCTCCTCTGCTGACATCTTATAAGCATTCAGGATCGTTGTAACAGCATCGGCTGCCGTCTCGGTTTCTGTAAGCCCTCCCACGGCTGCTTTAGCCGAAACTTCTAGAATCTTCATACCATCTGCCCCATCATGACCGGCAGAAACAATACTATAGAGTGCTTTGGCGGCCTCCGGAGCCTTAATCGGTATCTCTTGGGTTATGGACATAACCTGATTCATAAAACCGGTCATATCATCCGTCACCTGTGTGGAAATGGTTGCCACTTCCAGCATGTTCTTCCGGAACTCTTTTTCAAAGTCGTATGAGCTTTTTGCAGCTTGTGCAAAAGCAGTTGCCGCACTGATACCGATACCACTGAATATATCAAAAGAGGTAATCTCACTTGCCAGAGTCTTGATAATTCCCATAGCCTCGCGTTTCCCCTCGTAAAAGCCAGAGTTATCAAATCCTGTCGCAACATATAGCGCTCCCTCCCTATTTCTAATTCCCATAATGCGTTTATGGTAAAATATAAACTAAAAGCATTTGTATTCAGGAATCTTTTGTATATTTGCTGTATGAGTCCAACGGTTTTTTATAAAAATGGAATGCGTTTCTTTTTCTTCTCTTTAGAAGAAAACAGAATGCATATACATATCAGACAGGCAGAAAAAAAGGCTAAAATTTGGATAGAACCTTCTATTTCTTTGGCTGAGAATAAAGGTTTTTCTTCAACTGAAATTTCAAACATACTAAAGGAGGTACAAAAACATGAGCGTATTATTAGAGAAAAATGGAACAACCACCGCGGAAGTAACAATGATTAATGCACGCGGTATCCTCCTTTTCGTAGGAGGAAAGGAATATTATCTATCGTATGACAGATATCCTTGGTTTAGAAATGCAAAAGTCTCGGATGTATTGGATGTAACCATGCCGGATGAAGAATCGTTGCGTTGGGATGCAATCGATGTGGATCTTGAGATTGACAGCATAATTCATCCGGAACGTTACCCGATATCTTTTTAACGAACAAAGCCCTGCTAACTTCACAGTCCGCAGGGCTTTCTTACTACCAAACAAATCAAAATTTATCACTATGACAAAACCTTTTCTCTACTTTCAATATAATATATAGTTATGCAGATAAAACTTTCTTTATCCGTTTCACATGGCCTGTATCGAAGTCAACCATTTCAACCCATTCTCCATCTTCCTCTTTAATTGACGTATCTTCCGAATGAAAATCTTTGACCCTTCGATTCATCAAATAACCACGTTCACGAAGCATGCCGACCAACAAAACAAAGCTGCTATCCAATATTTGTTCATGAGAATAGCCGAAAGCCTCGTTGCAGGTCACTAAGAACATGAAGCTGCTTTGAGGGCCTTCTTCTTCCATGTCTCGCTGTTTTTCTGAAGGGCTATTATCTCCACTTCGCTTAACGGGCTCACAGCTTCCAGCGCTATGATAGTACGAGAAAAAGGGTTACAGCCTATCCGGTACAAGACGGCATTCAGAAGGATATAGATATCCTCCCATGTACAGTTGTCTTTCAGAACTTCCCGGAACCAGGCCGGCATATCACCTTTCTTATTATGAATGCCAAGGCATACGATTTCAAAAATAAGTTCGTCATATTTGGCTATCAGTTCGGCGACTTGATTGGAAAATCCTTTATTCTTATCAGCAATCAAAACATCTCTATCCTCTTTATCGATATAAAGCAAAAGAGGCTTTATTCTAAACCAGGTGCGGACAGTGATCGGAGTTATGGCGATACTATCCCCTACCGTCTTTCCTTCCGGTAATGATTCAAGCCGGGTAAATTCAAACGGAATGGTTACCGGCTGACAAGAAACGGATTCACTTTCTAACTGGAGTACTTGTTTTACACTCATATTTTCGATTAAAATATAAAAGCCCCGGATAGTTCCGAGGCTTTCGATAACCTAAACAACAGTCCTTAATTATTCTGCTGCTTGTACGGCTTCTGTTTCTGCGCTTGTCTTCTCTCCGGAATACAAACCGTTTGCCGTAAACTTGACAAGGATTTTATCGCCTTCATTTTCCGGCTGGATCATATAACTGTCACCAATAGCCCCCTCAATATCTTGGGCTTCTCCCTGGCCATCCACTTTACGTTGCCATTGGAAATCACCAGTCGCTTCCGCTGGTGTCAAGGTGGCCATAAGCGTTTCACCAACTTTGGGTGTACCGGTGATTACAACTGCCGTTACCGGAGTAAGGGTTACATTCATCACCGCCCGACCGAACGAAGATCGTTGCTGCCCTGCAGAGGTAATTGCTGCCAAACGGGTACATTTAACTAGCAAAAGGTCTGTTTGTTCTGAAGACGGAGCCTGACTCAAGCGGGCACTGACTTTACAAATGGCAAATGTATATTCCGTATACTTACCTTTGTACGGTGTTGTCTGTATCTTGAACGATTTGCGGATATTTGGAATATCAATCGGAGCATTCCACTTACCACCACTTACAGAACCACCACAAAACGCGAGCATCTCCTGAGCTGTCGGCGACGGGATAGCAAATTCAAAACTATCCGGGTCGCCAGCTTTATCGAATGACTCCCAGGGATCTTTCATCCCTTCCGCACGGAAATCGACAGAGGTCGCTTCATTGAAATTAAAAGCAACTGAGCCTTCATGAACGATCGGACACTGTGTATAAATAGAGGCCGGAACACCATCACCGGGGTCACCATATCCTAAGAAGGATACGCCTACCGCCAAACTTCTTTCATTAGCCATATTCTTAATCTATTTCTGTTATTACTTCAAATCTTATATTCGTACAATCGAAGCCTTCTTTTGCTTCGCCAAGAGGTTCGGACCATACGATCCGAGATTTCCAATACATGCCGAAAGGAGGTGTGATATTTCGTAGTGCAGACTTAACTTTTCGTGTCACTCCTTTCATTAACTGACGGTCAGGCATACCGTTCTTCTGCTTTTTCACAAATACATTGATATTGACCGAACCTTTATTCACAACATCTGTTTCATTTAGTGTAAGCATTCGGATTGTGATGTGATTCTTTGTCTCACCATCACCAGAGCAATCTTTGTACAAGATAAAGCCGGTACTGACCGGTTCAACTGCATCATACACGATATCTACTATATCAAACTGATCAGCCATATCAATATCCTTTCTCCGCTAGTTTGTTGAATAATATCCGACTCTGTTTCTTAATCCATTCTTCGGTATGGTCGGAAGCAACAGAGATAACATCCAGGTTGTCGATTGCTTCCACATAAACAGCGTATGGCATGGCGGCTACCCCAATCAATACCCAACCTCTCTTATAAAGAGGTATCAGCTCGGAAACCAACCGTTTCGCTTCACGTATACCTGTCTGTTTATCTGTTCCCGATGTGGATTGTTTGTAATTCTCAGTCAATATATCGCCATCCTTGACGATCACATAACCGATAGAGCTACGGAGGTTACCAGTATGATCCTGATAGTTTCCTTTCTTTCGGGCAATCTTCACGAACTCTTCCCCGGCACGTTGCAATAATTTGTATATCCGCTCTTCCGCCCGGTCCACAAAATAATCAAACCAACGTTCTACTTCTCTATCGCTCCACATCGGAGTCAAACCACCTTTCCTTGCCATCGCTATACATAAATTACAGAGTGAGTCTGAAACGGCTCCCAACAGATAATATCCACATCGAGAGCGATACTATCAATCCGGATATGCTTCGCATTTTCCACAGGACGGGCCTTTGTCGAGAACTCACCGTGTACGATAAATTCCTTCCCATCGACATTCCGCTTCAATTGCTGTCCGCTATTGGATGGAAAGTATTGCCCTGTAACCTCTATTTCCGTCGGTTCTCCGGCAACCCATTCCCCTTTTACCAATTGTCCGGATTGGATTGTTACTATCGCTTTATGTGAATACCGTCTTACCATCTGTTTTGCGCCCTTCCTTTTGGAACTTCAATCTTATTCCCGATCAGTTATGCTTTCTCCGGTTCTCCACCTTCCCTATACAGCCGTTTTGCCGTAGCGTCATACCAGGAACGAGGATAAGTGATAGAGAGTTTGTTTTCTGTGAAGTCCGGTAGACCACCGACCATTGAATACAGGTCGGCAGCCACCAGCTTTTGTTTTTGAATATCGATCGTCTTACTATCTTCTGTACCTTCAAAACCGCGTCCCGGCAAAACGACGTTATCCAAAAAATCTTCACAATCCGCGAGACCGGGATAAGCTAGTATTGTATCTCGAATCGTCTTAGCCATGATTGTTATTCTCCGTTTTCAGTATCCTGAATCGTTTGATCTTCCGGTTCAACAGTTTCACCTAAGAATGTTGCCGGGATATCATCCGTACCTTCAGTATCTTCAGATGCGTTCCAATCCTTGCCGTCCACCTTCATAATGAACATGGCATCCGGATCATTTACGACAGGAATAGCATTTGCTTCTGCCTTCGTCCATTCCTTGAACGGTTCCAGTTCTGACCATTTGGTTACCAATACCCAATCCTGTTTTACCATGAGGGCAATCTTCTGCAAGGTAGCGGAAGATTCGGCTGCAATCGGTCCGTGTTGGATATCACCAACCTTCAAATCCTCCAAGAAACATACACGTTTACGCTCCCACGGATTGATCGTCTTACGACGATGAGCCTTGTCCTCGATACGGACAGACGGATTCACAGTAATGATCTTCACCGGGATTTCCTGTTCGGCCAGATACTCGTTGATAAGATTTTTCGTCACCAATATTTTTGAAGACGAATTAACCCATGCCTTCAATGTGTCGAATGTTGATTTCTGCTTCTTCAACAAAGAGAAGTCAGCCACGTGCATCACTACATAGCGAATCGTTACTCCCTCGGCAGAAGCAGCAACAACCGTATCTTCGATATCCTGCAAGCCGTTAGCCGTTGAAGCGTTGCTCCAATCTACAGAAGATTTACGCTGGTTCTTCTTCGGCATACCGCAACCAACAAACTCAGCCGTAACGACACCGCCATTATTCTTTGCCGACAAATGGAAACCCGCACGGCTCATGAGCTGCATACACCACCATTCGAAACGGGCACGGACGGAGTTATACACGAAATCCTGATCCTTGAAAGCCAGGTTCAGCAATGCCAATTGGTCTGCGTCACCCTGTGCGTCACGTTCCAACTGTTTGTACTCGTTGTAATCACTTTCGTTCATACCACGCTTAACGGCTGTCTTTGGAATATCACCGGACAACTTGCTGATTACCTCGCGCGTCTTCTGCGGAGCGGAAGCGTCAAAAGAGATCACATCTGCCATTACCGGAGCACCCTTCTCGCCGGTCAGTGTCTCCCACTTCAACGAAGTCTTTCTTTTCACCCCGAAGAAGTTCGGGAAAACGACTGGTTTCACATGGCGGGTATTCAAACGAGCCGCCATGTTCTTTTTATTCACCTGTTTAATTAAACTTCTTTCCATATATCAGATTTTAATGGATTACACAAAACGGATAAACGACATTAATGCCTTTAAGTCCTTATCTACCGGGAACGGCATACAGGATTCGTTTACCGTACCTCTTACCAATAACCCGGACTGCTGGTTAGCTACAGTCAAGTCGACTTTATTCATCGTGACGACCAATTCGCCATCATAAGGTAACTTGGCGGCTTTCGCAGCCTGCTTGTCTTTAGCCTGAACCAATACTTGACCTTTTGTTGCAGCCCCGATCGTTGCTGCCAACGTAATCGTATCGAAATCCGCATTACTCTTATCGATAGCTGTGATCTTATCGGATGCGCCTGTCAACGCTCCACCAACCGTCACGAAGTCACCCACACCTAACAGATGGTTCTTGGCCACCTTATACGCTGTCGCATCGGCAGCAGCAGCTTCCGAAACCGTAGCCGTCTTCAATACATGATACAGCCCTGTTTCCGGATCTTTTACTACAATTACAATCGGAGGCAGTTCGTCCAATGCCTTGCCATTGAACAAAGCGTTCTGCAAGTCTCTGCGGTCAATCGTCCCGCCACCGATCACATCCTCAATAATCTTTTCAATTCCGGGAGGATACTGGAATTCTCTTTCTCTTTTTCTGTACATAACGTTACACTTTACTTGGATTATTCAATACCCAGGTTTACCACACCGGGATTATTTGCACTATTATCGACGTCCTGATCCATCAGCTTCGCCCAATCCGCTTCGGAACGATCCTGAAGATTTACGGAACCGGGAGCGTAATCGCCACGAGCCACAGCATCATCGATCGCCTTTTGCTGGATTCCGGTATATTCTTCGGATAATGTCTTGATCTGATCCTCGATAGACGTTTCAGAAGCCAAATCCACACGTCCCAGCCAGCTATCCGGAAGACCGGCATCCTTCAACTGCTTCCGAACTGTTTCTTTTTTGGCTTCGTTTGCCGAGTTGGTAATGGAATCACCCACCTTTTTAGCCATATCATCGACACTCTTTTTCATGCTTTCCAAATAAGCTTTTACTTCCGGACTAAGATCCTTCAACAGATCTTCTTCCGTTTTCTTATTCTTATCCGGATCTTCCACCTGTTTACCGTCTTTTAATCCATGTTTTGCTTCGTATGCAGCGACCGCAGCCGTTTCAGCCGTAGTCTTAGCTTCATTCTCCGCTTCCTGGATAGCTGGAAGGATATTTTCTTTGAACAGGTCCACAAAAGCCTCCATTCCTTCAGCTTTTTCGATTTTGAACGTCTTCTGAATACGTTCCGCATACTTCTCTGGCACGCCTTTCGTCTTACATGCCGCCTTGATTAAATCTAAAATTGTCATAAGAGTTTTCTGTTTAAAATATAAGGGAGGGAAAGTTTTTTCTTGCAGGATTCAGAATAAGTGTTCATCTTTGTGGTGTCCTAAATTCTCAGATGGCGGGTAACCGCTGAACATATTTTTGTATTGGTACTCTTGTACCCATACATGAACATATAACATAACGGTTTCGTACCCCCTTGATATGGCTTAATGGCCATAACTGCCATCTGAGGTGTAGGACAAAGGGACAGGCGAAACCGTTCTTTTGTCTATCCACTTACAACAAACAATATTCAATCATGTCCAAACTCAGAGAAAATTGTTTGTCGGGAAATAATAGTACCCAACAACCAACGGCCAAACCCTCCGAAATGGGTAAGTACTCCACTCCTGAACTACAAGCCGCATTCAATACCGGCCGAGAAATCGGAAGAACCGAAGGAATGCTATACTACATCAAACATGCTTCCGAAAATATGCAAAAGGAAGCTGAGAAATTAAATTCGAAATTGCAGACGCAAAAAGCGAAAGTATAGAAGGTATCGCCATCTGCTTCCAGAAAAAGTTTTTCTGATTTATATATTATCTCAGAAAGACGTTACGTGGCAGTTGCGTCAATAGGAAATTTAGAGGGCATTGGGTGTATTCTGTAAACTGCCACTTTACTACAGAATCCCCTTTGCCCTCGCTTTTTTCGGAAATATGAAAAATTTATCATTTAACGTAAAAGAGATTGCGAAAGTAAACAATGTGGCTATCATGGCTAGTAATGATCCTAATCAACTAGTTCCCATCAAACCTATTTGTGATGCTCTTGGCATAGACGCCAAAGCTCAACGTAATAGAATTGATCGTGATGAAATATTAAGTTCAACCGGGGTCATCATGACCTCGGTTGCCGCAGACGGGAAAGAACGTGAAATGTACTGCATTCCTATCCGATACGTTTTTGGATGGTTATTTTCAATTGATACTAATCGAGTTGATGAAGAAGTAAGACCTTCCGTCATTAAATACAAAATGCAGTGTTACGATACATTGTATGATCATTTCGCCTCTTACGCCAGCTTCGTCAATCAAAAGCAGAAACGACAAGCAGAAGACTGGGCCCGTATCCAAATCCTCAAAAAGGAGTTCCATGAAGCGAAGAACAAACTAGCCAAAGCTACAAAGCAAATGAACATGACGGTAGACTACTCATTTGAGCAATGGAAGGCCAACGGGAAACAGCTTATTCTCGACTTTGACAATTAAAAATCCGAAATCGTTAGACAATTAGGAGATAATTTATATTTTTGCAGAAAGAAGTGGTTTACAAACAAGTCCTTGGATTGCAGTTCCAAGGGGGCTATTTGAAAATCATTCTTCTAAAAACATAAAGTAGTCTGATAGATTCAGCCGTGGATTGTAGTTCTACGGTGATGGTCTATCGGGCTACTTCTTTTTTATGCCAGTCAAGACCTTATCACTATCCGATATACTATAAAGGACGGCATTCCCGGTTATATCTTCTCTAACAATAATCCAACTTTTCTCTCCGTTCAACTCAATTTCAAAAACATGAGAATATTTAATCATAGGATTATCCTTATGGTATTCAGTATACCCCTTGTAATCCGAACCGGCAAATATCGCTCCTATATTTTTTATCAATTCGTTCTTCTCTTTCTTGAACTTATGAGGCTGATTCAAGAACTCTTTGATAGACTTTCCTGTCATTTTAACTCGTACCGGAAAATCTTTATGAGAGAATGAGCCATTCAATAAAGACTGCTTTGCCCAATTTTGCAGCTCTTTCGTTCTATCTTTTGAATATTGGATTGAAATACTATCTCTTTCAATCTTTCCATCCCCCAGCAACCATTCCGCAAACTCCTCATGATCCATCATGACCGGCGTAGCTATACAGATGCAGAACGGATGCCAGCCCGTAAACTTAAAATCCTTCGAGTATTGGCCAGCCTTTGCATCACATACAGGACACGGACCGTGATTCGATGGTGAACGTTCCACCTCATAACCAGTCACGAAGTCCATTTTCTGCCAACGTTCGTAATCGGCAGTTCGAAAAGCCTTATTGGTCTCCGTTGCAGCTAAACGTAGAGCGTTTTTGTAAGACGAACGGTAAACACCCTGCCCCGGATGATAGTCTTTCATTGGTTGAGATAAAACCAGCTTCCCACTCGCGTCCCTTACACGGCGGAAACGACGGTTGGGTTCGTTTAGCAATTGCCGTATATCTTGGCTGATCAACGCTGCCGGACGGCCGGAGGACAAACCCGAAGAAAGATAATATTCCAAATTATCCATAGCCCCGTCCGTTATATCCCAAACACGGGAGGATATGGTTTTACCAAATTCATCTTTACGTTTCAATAAAGTATTCAGCGCATCGGCATTCCGGGAAAACAATTTTTCCCTTAGCGTACTGGATATAGCCATATCCTTAATATAGCCCGTTACCAGTTCATCCGCTTTCTTATTGCCTAAATTCCATACATCAGTAGCCGTATTGGATATATTGCTTACGAGCTGCGTGTGTAAATCATCCAACAGACGTTCTATTTGCTTTTCAATAGTAGCATTACCTATCCATACACGGTCGCCGCCATGATCCGACCATTTAGCAAGAAGAGGTCCTACCCTGCGGACAAACTCGTCAAACGAATACTTTATGCTGCCTTGTTGCAGGAACAGACGTTGCAGGAATTGTTGTTCGTGAAATGATAGTTCTTTCATTCTCCATATCCCATTGTCAGACCAACCATGTTATTACGTTGCGCAGCCGCATCCTCCTCTTCCTCCATCAACTTCATTTCTTCGTCCAAGTCTTCTGTTAGCGGAGAATGAGCCGTAACCGTGCGCTGAGCGTTAATCGGTTTGCCTCCATTGGCAATAGATAAGGTTTGCAGGGTTTCAGCCAAATCTTCCGGCAAAATGGAACCAAATTCCACATCGATCAGGTTGTTCACCAATTGAGGACGGTACTTGATGTTGGTAATATTGCATATCCCAGCCAACACGACCGACACGCAACGCTGAACCACCGGACCGAACGTTTCCATGTTCTCACTCGCCTTGATAGTTGCATCCATCAGCATGAATTTACGAGCGACACCGGACAGGTTGCCAATGCCTTTCAAGTTATCAAAAGAAAGATCCGGCGTAGATGTACCAGCAAATTGTTCGTTTTTCGTTTCTTCCAATTCTTTATCTACAGATGGCTGGGAGCCAGTCCATGTCAAATAATCGGCATCGCCATGATATTCCTTGCCAGATACTTCATCGACCTTAATGGGGAAATTAAGATCTTTCCCGGTTGTTTCCTTAGAAGGTAAATCGGAATCGCCATACGTTTTCAAGATTGGTTCCGCAAAGTAGTCGTTAGTGTCGGCCATACGGGACAAACGCATTTCCCGCGCATCCATGATACCGGCAACCTCGTCCCATTCCGGTTGGAAAACATCTGCATACACGACTGGAATCTTTCCGAATAGATTGGGAACCTCTTTTATTACCCAGCCACCCATTTCATCGATAGCCGTAATAATCTTATCTACTGTCCAGATTGTACAACTGTTCCGGATCATACCATTAGAGTTCACTTGGTAACGATGAATAAAGGCATCCATATCGTCGTTATCATCGAAGTGGGGATAAAATTCAGAGAAAGTATTTTCATTATGGGGAACGGAAAGCGTTTTCACCTTCAACTCCGTAATCAATTTACCGTCTAATCCTTTGGATGTATACGGATAGAACACAAGGGCAGCCTTACTTTCAGAAAGCACCTTACGAGCGAACGACTTCAAGACGGATTGCATTTTCAATCGGCGTTCCCATACACGTTTGAATTCTTGAAAACCATCGTTCTGATCAGTTCCCGTAATCGTCATTTGCCCGCCAAACAAGAAGGCGACAGAGGTACGCACTTCCTTTTTCGGGAAGTTGGTAACGATACGTGCTACATCTACGATCTTATCTTCCAGTCGTAACGGCTCACCATTCTTATCTTTCAAGGTTTCCGAATAGACAGCCAACCGTTTCGGTTCACGCCAACCGACAGAAGTCTTACGCCGACGGCGCTCACCGTGGTATTCTTTGTAATATTCTCTTGGTTCCCGATATTCAATCGTATCGACACATAACGAACTGACTACCTGCCCGAAATCTTCATTTGCAAGAATGTCGTTTATACTTGGCATATACTTTTTCTCATAAAATATATGCCAAATAATTATTTACTTAAAATATGATGACTTTCAATTTTTAAAGTATCAATATTCACTCTCATCTCTTTTATCACACAAAGAGGATGAACTTTTTTTAAACGCCTTATAAAATCTTCTCTATTAAAGTTTTTGTTTTTTTCAATTCGACAACCTAAATAAATTTCTTTTATAGCCCCAAAACAACATATATTTCGTTTCTGTGGACTAAGTGCCACCATCCTGTATTCTTTCTCATATTTCCAGCACATAGGTTTGGTTGTCAACATTTTTATCAGAAAATTTTTATAATGAGATTCATCATCCGAAAATTCTACTTCAGGCCTCTTCTGTTCTGGCTTAACTGGATATATTTTATATCCTGATATTTTCTCCAATTTGTCTATATCAAATCCAACACAAATACCTTTATGAGAATCCGCATAATGAGCCCATAACAAATCGTTTTCACAATCAGATGATACACAAAAAACGCCATACTTCTTTAACTTTTCTTTAATAGAAGGAGTCAATATATCTTGTATCCTTGTTACAACTTCCTCACTTTTCCAATCAATATCATTGAAATATGGCATAGTATCCATCCATGGATGGATTTTCAATATTTTCTCCTTTGTAATATCCCTATATCTAGGAATAATTTGACCTTCACAAGGATCATTTAAACTTTCAAAATCAGACAAATAAATTTCTCCATTAAATAATAGTTTCCATGTAAACTTATTCAATGAACCATCTTCTTTATACAAACTTCTATACTTATATAGAGTATTTCCATTCATAACTAACTATTTTGAGAACAAAGATAATATTTACCTTCCTTTTGCCACCTGCCGTACCCGATTATTTTTGCACAACCCGATGAACTCTACATTCTCGGCAAGGATCGTCATACCATCCGGAGCATCATCATGTTTATTGCCACCTTCTTTCTTATATCCGGTAAGCGCTTTCATAAACCGATCGTAATCCGAACCTTTCTTATACTCGCCCTCTTCCAAAAAATAGCAGTGCTTCTTAATCCAACCAGACTTCAACAAGATACGTGTATCCTTATTGGCTGTTGTCGGTTTCGCCTGAATGATACATTTCTCATTCTTTGCCTTTACAGCCTTACGGACATTCAGAGCAAACAGACGGCCGCCGTTATTGCTTTCGATACGCATATTGTCGCAGCGGGTGTTAAGAATCAAGGAAACTAACTTCGGTTCGGTAATCTCGACATTATCTTTCGTAAACAGGACATCGGTAATGAAATACTTTGTACCGAATACTTTGGCAATCGGTGCACAAAAATCGTCGTCTCCTTCGTCGGCCACATCGGTAGCACCGATCACGCCATCCGGCTGTTTACCTTCGATATCTGCCAGCTTGAAGCGGTTCAATTCTGATTTTGGGAACAACAACCCAATAGCCTCGATCGGTTCCTGCATATACTCGGCACACCAGATGGAATCGTCCGTTTCCTCTCGCAATTCGTGATAATACTCCGTTGTATGCACATCCTCACAAAAAGAGCGGTCGTTCTCATCCAGGGCTGCGATACGGATAATCTCGTCATACTTCCCCATTTCCTCCATACGACCAAGAACGTCCGTAGCCGACCAGCGGGTACCGATGTCGATTGAACAACAGTTTCCCTCGATACGAGAATCATGTGTTCCCTGCTTCCAAGACCAGACCTTTTCGTTATTGGTGTCAGATAGTGCATCTTCCAAACTTTTATACAAGTCGTCGGTCATGGCCAACATAGACGCACCGAAACCGATTACCGTACCGCCTACACCAGCCCCGAAGTAACTCACCTGCCGGGCAGCTTCCAAGCTCCAGCCATGTACGTTCTGTTTATCCCCTCGCAATTGCACATCCGGGAATATCTCTTTGAACCGGGAAGAGCGGACAATGTCGCGTGTATCATAAGATAGTTTATTATACAATGTATCGGAACAACAATTGCGCATGACCGACTCTTCCGGGAAATGGCCAAGCATCCACGAAATGAACAAGGATGATATATAGGACTTCCCGGCACGTGGCGGCATGGAGACGGCCAGCCGACGAATCACACCCGACAAATACGATTCGTACACCCGCGTAAATGCGTCCGCCACCTTCTTCAAAAACAAACGCTTAGCGAAGAACTTAGGATCATGATATAAACAATAGGCCCAGAAATCATTCCGAGCCTCCCGTTTGCGCAATATGGTCGCAGCCTTCGCCTGCCTGATCAATATTTCTCTCTTACTCCTTTTCACCACGGATAATTGCTGCTAGTTCTTCATCTGACATCGATTCCAATTCATCACCCAGTTTGACCTGGTTCTCCACTTCTTTCTTATCACGCCACTTGCCAGGTTGCCGGTTCTTCAGCCAGAAAATGGCGGCAGTTGTGTCCGGAGGGTAATGTTCGATATATTCCACCTTGTCCGTAATCTTACCCTCATTGGTAGCAAACTTCGTCGCTCTGGCATCGTAACCAATCGCACGGCTATAAAGTCTCGATGCTACATTTGCATCTGCTACAGCTTTTCCCTTTTTTAAGGACTCAAGAAATTGAGGAAACTTCTTCTTCCAACTATTCAACGTTTGTTCCGAAACAGAGAAGAATTCAGCAATCTCCTTATCTGTTGCACCTAACAGACAAAGTTTTAGAGCCTGCTCTGCATATTCTTCTCTATATTCAGACTTACGCCCCCTACTTTTCTTTTTTACTTCATTCTTCTCTGACATACCTAACCAAAACTAACGAATCGGAACAATTCCGCCTTCAACTCAGGTAAACTTCCATTATCTAAATAGAAAGAAGAGCGCATTTTACCTTCTTTCTTTACACCACGCATTGACTTACACAAGTGTTCTCCCTCTAGCACTATACCCATTGCCAAAGGTGGATATTCCGAACCTAACGCTTCTTGAATCATCACAATGATATCTTTCGCCAATCGCTCTTGTACCTGTAATCGTGCCGCACAATAATCAACAACACGACCAACTTTCGATATGCCCAATATCTTACCTTTGGGATTAGGAATATAAGCAAACCAATACTTCCCAAAGAAAGGCATCATGTGATGTTCACACATTGAATAAAATCCACCTGAATCTGCGATAACACTATTACAAGAAAGACCATCCACTCCATTAGGAAAAACCGTTATTTTAGGCACCTGTGCCAGATCATATCCACGAAAGATCTCTTTCCACATTCTTATGATACGATCCGGTGTTCCTTTTAATCCTTCTCTACAAGGGTCCTCACCGATAAAAGAAAGGATCGTTCTTATCGCACATTCAATATCTTGTGTGTTTGTAGACTTAATTTCCATTTCGGATGCTCTTTAATATAATTAATAACTTCCTTCGTATTCTGACCGGAACAAGGCTGCAAATAATATATTCCTGCTGAATATTTATCATATTGCGACATATCCTGTCCGATATAAACTACCTTCAATTCATTCGGGTTAATCACGACAGTTTTACCTCCATCTTTCGGGGAACACGTAATCCAGTCTATATTTACAGGTGGAACCAAAGTTCCATTTGTCTCAATCTGAACAAATCGGCCAGTGGCCTTGATCTTATCAACCAAGTCATATGTAACCTGCATACAAGGTTCTCCACCTGTCAATACAACATGTAAAACTGGATAACGATTTATTTCTGCAATAATATCATCATCACTTAACATCTTGCCTTCTTTGTGTTCTGTATCACAGAACGGACACCTCAAGTTACATCCAGAGAAGCGAACAAAAACAGTCGGTGTACCGGTAAAATACCCCTCTCCCTGGATACTGTAAAAAATCTCATTTATCTTTTTCATACCACGCTATATTATTCTCCGATTCCTGGACCATCACTTTAAAACATTGAGGTATCTGATTACAGATCCATTTCGCAATATTTTCCGCTGTCGGATTAAACGATAATACCTCATTCAAGTTCTTATGATCCAATTTTTCCTGAATCATTTGCTTAATATGGGCAAAGTCGACAACCATACCATCTGGATTCAACTGCTTAGATCTACACCAAACAATTACAATCCAATTATGTCCATGCAAATTCTCACACTTACTCGTATAAGAGAGATTCAAACGATGAGACGCTGATATCTCAAGACGTTTCCTTACTGTATACATAGATTTATCGATAAAGAGTTAATATTTGTCTTATCTCTTCCTCCTCCCGTTTCCGACCATACTCGCCAGATTCGATTAAAGGAAGTATTTCACGCTTTATATAAGATATATTCATGTCTATTACTTCTCTGGGGAACGGATATCCGTTCAATGCAAAAGCAATGAATTTGCGGAAACACGGTTTGCAGTTCCAACATTCGTGCCCATCAACAGGAGCATAACAACTGAACGACGAACTAAACGCTTCATTAATACTGCCTCCTTGAATTATATATTGCTTCAACAACTCTGTCTTAGTATATGCTTTATAATCCAAATTTATCCTGATCGTTCGTTTCTCAGTCCAATGTTGTTTCTGATAGAGATATCCGAGTAACTCCTCGTACAATTCGGCAAATACAGGTGATTTATCAAGAACCCGGTCACCGGCTGTCGCTCCCAAACAGATTTCGTCGCCATAATTCGTTGCGATACCAATCAAATACATATTTCGAAGAGGAATAATCTTATCCTCACGTTCCCATTTTGATAAATCCAACTTTTCAATAACAATATCATCCGGAAGACGCTTCATTTCTTCTTTCGAATAACGGGTATTCATATCAATATAAAGCCTTATATCCGGTTTCCAGAGTTTATCAATCAACCAGCTATCCATGCCTCCTGAATACAGAAGGACTTTTTTATTATAAGTATTGTTCTGCATACCTTTGAAATTTTATCCATTCATTAAAATTGTGTCTATTCGATAAATCATGATTCTTAGCCCGCATTCCTTTTGGGGGATTACGATATACCATTTGCTTTCCATTAAAGAAATAAATTTGCCCAAATCTAGAACCAGACAACCAGGTCGTACTATCAACACTATCAAACTTCAAAAAAGGAAGAAGTGTCGTATTTGTAAATCCAAGCCCATGAATACGAGTACCGGCAGAATGAGCTTGATCGATAAACCACTTTAATATCATAGGATTCTCTCTTATCCGCCGACCTTCTTCCATTGCCGAAGTCGTACCAATCGCAACATAAGGATACTCCTCACACATCCGAATAAAATATTCCTTCCCTCGACTTGCATGCCAAACAGGAATAGGCTGCCGTCCTATACGATCTTCCAAGTATCTACGATAATATTCGACTTTCTCCAGTCCAACGACAACGTCTATATCCAGCTCAAAGAAACGTTGAATGTTATTCTTTAAAACAAAGTCGGCATATTTCTTAACATAGCCATCCCAGTCAAAACTATCATTCTTCCCAGAAAAAGCAGAAAACGCCCCGCTATCAAGAATATGCTTCTCTTGACAGACATAACTACCATAATGCCCTGATTTATGCTCCCAAAAAGAACTTAAAAGATAGATATCTTTCGTGTCGAGATTCCACCGTTTGGCACAATACTTATAACCGGCAAGGTATAAAATCATAACTCTATCTCCTTCCCACAATGGGGACAAATCATAGTCTTTCTCTTATTCTCCACCTTGTCTGCTCCCTCAAAAAAACGATCCACATCTGTCGGCATATCATCAAATGGAAGCTCCAACTCCCAATCACCAAGTTCGTCAATACCAAAATCTTCAACTACAGCTGCAAAATCGAACATAGAAGTATCTGATGTATGGTTATCAGCCAGAGCCAAAAGCTTTCTTTTTTCATCCTCTGTAGACAAATCCGTTCTTCTGATCGCTATCAATTCATTTCCATCAGACTCTACAATTCGGACTTTCAACCCCAGTTCTAAAGCCTGCTCATAAACGCCATTCCCGGCAATAATAACATCGTTCTTATCCAGAAGAATAGAACGACCAGTTCCACAGTCCTCCAGGCTCTTTTTAATAAGTCTTTTATTCTTATCCGTGTGGATACGATAATTCCGAGGGTCATACTTCAATTCAGCCATAACTTTTATTCTAAAATATAACAGAGAAATCTATTAACCTAAATACAGTTGCAGTTCCCGGATAGCCTGTTCCACGCTCCGAACAATCACATACTTACTACCCGCCATCTCAACCTGGCGTTGGTATTCCTTTTGCTCTGCAGACTGTTTACCTGTAGATGTCTTGAACTCTAGACAAAGAGAAGCATATCCCTTTTTCGGTATCTGAAGGATTACATCGGCCACTCCACGTTTAACGCCTTGGCGCTTCATATTAGCCGCTTCTATTTTATGCCGGCTGCCACCGTTCGGGACTGCAAAAAGAAGTCGATCCGGCAAATTAGGAAAGAATAAAGGAACCTTGCTGAAAAACTCCGACTGAATCCGAGCTTCTTCGTTATCATGGTGTTGCTTTTGTTTTGGAGGGTTCTTTTTATCAGAGTAACAGTTATAGCAGATATATCCTTCTTCTGTTTTGATCACAGAAACTGTTTCCCAGCCACAGGCTATACATTTTTGCGTTTTCATATCTTAGTTTCATATAAGATATAAAGAACAGAAAGAAAGCCCTCTGGATTACCAAGGACTTTCTTAACTCACTTCTTTCGTGATTTGAATCAAATCTGATACTTTTATGGTCATACATTTTGAATTTTATTTGGTTGGTAATTTTTAATTTCCGATATTTACTTCAGCAATATCATTTTTCAACATCAAATTTCACAATTATGCTAACAATTAAATTAACAGCGACAGGAAAAGAACACAATCAAACAATTAGTCCAAGACTTTTTGAAGGGTGTGGAAACACTTTAGTAAAGGTTATTTGCGAAAAACTTTACTATGGTAATCCAAATGATTTAGAAAACTCTATTTGTAGTTATATGAACTCTTTCATGGATAACAAATGTGAGGTTAAAACTAATCATGTAACAACTGATTTAAGTACAGGAAGTAATTCTAATGGGAACTACGTAAGTCAACTCACATTTCAAGTTTTTATTTAATTTATTTATGAGGGTATGCCCAAAAATGACATACCCTTATTGCTTATCTATTATCATACTTAGCTCTTTTAATTCACATTCTTTATACCAACTACAAGCCGCACAATGCACACTGTTAATCCAGTCTTTCCAAAGTATATCGGCCACACAACTATACTTATCGCTTTGGATAGTATGTATCGGTTGCTCTGATTGCTCCGCAAGAAAACCATGCAATTATCATTTTATTAATTATCTTTGCAATTTATTGTTAAAACACATATAATTATGAACACTCAGGATGCAATTCTACAGGGATTATTGAACAATACAACAGTTGGACAAACTGGTATAACCAAGCACATGCTTTTGTTATGGGCTCAAGCATTGGAACCTTCTATAAAAGACGGACTCGAAGTCGGACTTGCAATATCGCAATTAGTTTATGATGGTTATCTTGTAAAACTGAATCCAAATCAGAAGCCTATCTATTTTGAAAGAGTTCAATAATTTTTAAAATTGAATTTTCTGTTGTAGAACTTCGTCTGCATAAAACTGATCGAAACTCTTGTCGCTTATCCACCAATTGAAGCCAAATTCCGCATCGGTAAAATTGTGATTGATATATCCGGCATCAATGAGTTTTTGAATTGTTTGTACCCATTTCCTACGAACATGAGGAAACCGCTTTATATCTTTCATCTTTTGTTTTCGGTTTGCCATCGGGCAAAGAATACAACCTATTCGCTTATATCCTTCATCGTACAAAGAACAGTGTTCTATTCCATTTCCATTCAGAAAGCCCCACACATCTCTGTCTGTCCAATGGATAATCGGAGAAACAAGAATCTTGTCCTTACCTTTAACACAAGTAACCATCTTTTCTTTATGCTCAGAAAATTGGTCGAAGTTCCCGCTGAATTTACGGCCGCTAATCTCAATTTCTTCACGTTTGGAACGCTGCATACTTTCAGTTTTACGAATGCCGATCAAGGTAACTTTCCCTGCACCGGACATTTCTTTAAATTCAGCGCAACACCAGCGAAACGTCCTTGTTGGAATAAAGTGCTTCTTTAGAGCCATATCATAAACCGACATCGTTGGCTTTATCAGCTCTACATCCGGATAGTTCTGTTTCACAAACCGAATGACTTCCGGAGGGTCAACAGATGTAAGATTCATGTGAGCCTTAAACTTTACACCAGCCATCTTTGCGATGTGATAAAGTGCTTGACTATCTTTTCCACCGGAAAAGGCCAAATAAAAGCCATTCTCCGGATCATAATCAAGCGCCATCTTCTCGCACTTACGCAGCAGTGCAATGGAGTAGTTTATTTTGTCCTGTAACATTGTCTGTTTATTTGTTATGAATCAGATAAATATTTTATCAAACTCTCTTTGTCTTTAAAAAGTCTTTTATCCCATTTGGGATAATTATTTCTGGGTACACTAAGTCCATCTGACAGCTTATAAACCATAAGAAAACTATCATCAGTATAGGATATTTCGATGATTATTTTGCTTATAGTTGTATGGATAATGTCATCCCCACTCAGATAGCATACGCTATCTCCTACGTTAAATTCAGTATCTATATTCATATTTTTTAGTCATCGTCTTTTCTATGCTTATAAGCATAATAAATAGCACAGCACATATTTATAAGAGCATTGATAAGCAATAGATTTTGTACCCAAATATCAAAACTAGCTATGTGGCTAATCAGGTAGGCTATGAATGATAGCCAAAAGACAATTTCTTCATATTGATAACTTTTCATATTTACTTCTTTTTAATTATTGATGTTTTTTTAATATTTACCCCTTATATTTCCGTTCAAAATCATACTTCCTAAACTCATGGTACGCTTGTTCCAATGTTTTAGAAGTCCTATCGCCTTCCGGTATATCCCAGCTTTTGGAATTATTGATACTATCATCCATGGCCATAGCCCCCCTTTCTTTCTCATACCGGCCAAGCCATTCTAAGATAACAGCCCCGTCTATCCGATCATAAACCTTTCCATACAATCCCTTTTTCGCCCGATTAAAACATAGCTTGAAATCATCAGGCTTAAAGAAATAGTATTCATCAATAATCAGATCAACTGTTTGTGCGACTTGCACCGCTCCGATCGATTTTCCGACATTGAAAAAATCTATCAAATCATTCAAGACTTTTACCATAAATCCACGAAGATGCGTCTCTCCAAATTCTTTGTTCATAACCGCTATAGAGCAACTTGGGCTATCAAACACGTCATTTACTGTTTTGGGCCGCAGACTGTTGTAATATGGCATCGGCAAGGTGCCCAAGATGCTCACGCTCGCGTCTCTTGTTTTCGGCATCAGTTCCGGAGGAAGTACGCCTGTTGTTGAGTCTATCTGTGACAACAGTTGTATTGCTTGTTGTTTGTCCATCTTGATATTTTTCTAAATCACGTTTCGCCCATTTGCGGAACGTAAGGTTTGCACTAACGTACTTTTTGAGCAACTCTCGATAGTTGTGCATCGAGACAAGAGTGTCCTGGATTAACTGAAGCGGGAAATCTCGCTTTATTCGTTCGAATTGTTCTTCCGTAAACGGCTCTTTCAGTTTAGCCACATTAGGAGCATTCGCAGCAATCCATTGCTTGAACTTTTCAAAATTTTCATTCTTGGGTTTCTCCGGTTCAGGGTCAGGGTTGCGCGTGCCTGCGCGCGTATAACCCTCCTCTCCTTTACAATCCTCTCCTTTACTCTCCTTTCCAGCAGGAGTAGTTTCGAATATTCCCGACTGTTCGGGATTATTCGCGAATGTTCCCGAATTGCTTTGTTTTTTGCCCGAAAGAACGTTTTCTATTACTTCTGCAGGAATTTTTGACTTTTCTATTACTTCTGCAGGAATTTTTGACTTTTGCGGTTTGTCGATGCGCTCACTGGAAAAGTCCATCACGTAGTAGCTTTTGTTTTCGAATGTAAAAGGTACAAGGATAGAGTTTTCAATCAGTTCTTGCAGCCACCCAGAAACCTGCTGCTTACGAATATCTTCGCGGGCAGGAAAGACTTTCGACTTGATGATAGTTTCATTAGCTAAAATGACACCGCTATCATCAGCAAAGTTTTTCATGCCTATATAAAGCAGACAAGCCGGAAGAGATACGTTCGAAAACCTTTCATCTTCCCAAAATTCCGGTACTATAGTTCTAATTCTTGGCATATTTATACAGTCATTCTTTCAGGAATTCCCATCAAATCAAACAAAGTAGGAGCCTCGACTTCCATTTCAATCTCACGCAAATAAGTAAGGCTATCTTTCCAATAGTCATAATTAAGTTCCGTAGAAAGACCTCTACGGCCTAACTTGACAGCACAATAAGGGACGGTTCCAATACCACCAAACGGATCAAATACCAATTCGCCTTTGTTTGAATACCGTTCAATCAGCCTTTCAACGATGTCCAACTGAAGAGGGCAAATATGATTCTGTCGTTTCTTTTGCGACTGTTTGGTGTTAAGCGTTCGCATACGGACCACATCATCCCATATCCAATCCTTTTTGCTTACCGGATCAACAGCCATAAATGTTCTTGGCAGTTTCCCGTATGCTTCTAACTCTTCCGCAAAAGACACATGTTCCTCATAGTTATAGATATGTTCACGTTCGTAGTTACGAAACAAATGCCGAATCTTATCTATTCCAGCACCTTTCATATCTTCGTATGACAACAATGAATTGCCGGAAGACTTCCAACTTGCATGGGCATCGATCTGCCAACGGGCCAGCGAGTATTCGCTCTTATCCTTCTTAACAGGCCGGTCGGCATAAGCACGTGAGGTATCGGTAGGCAACTTGCGAAATAGCAATACATATTCAGGGCATCCGACTCCCATCTTGGAACCATCCTTGCACATCTCGGTATAGCCCAAACGGTAGGTCTGGTTGTTTTCCCTCACCACGTCAGTATCGACCGTAATGCGCCCCATATATCGGAAGCCATGCTTCATGTAATGAAATACAGTCATTTCGCTGAACG
>NZ_JAHPXO010000051.1:0-24818 GCF_019041495.1 Parabacteroides sp. MSK.9.14 | reverse complement strand
CATGTCTTCCGGACAAGAGGCTTTCAATATAGCTTTCATCCGAAACGGTCAGCCCATGCAGTTCAAAGTCCAATGCTTCCGGCAGGAATCCGCCGTGTGCCACGATCCTGAAATATAGATTTCGATGCCCTTTACTTAGTGTAGAGAACTTCTCGTAGAACAATTCAGCATCCGAGCGAGTCAAAGGACGTTCGTTTCGGACCTCCTTCACGATGGCATGTACCATTCCCGGCTTGAAGCCTATCCGTAGTCCCTCTTCGGATTCTGTTACCTGGAAGCCTAGACGGAGATAGCAATCTGTTAAAGACGATACCATCCTATTTACTTACAAGTCAAAAAGTTCATTTGATTATTGTCCTTTGCTGTTTAAAGAGGGCTATCATATCACCCATTGTCAGTCGACCGGTAATATCTTCTGTTATAATCCGGTTCAAAAGCCGAAGATCCGCCTCAATTTGGACACGGAAACGACAGGACTCAGGATAATCATCCCGGATTGTCCTTGCTGTTTCATCCCAGGAAGAAGCTGACAAGTGAAGACGGGAAGAAAACTCCATACGCCGGTTGTGCCCTTTGTAGATACGGTAATAAATTGTACCACGCTCGGGATTTTTCTTATTAGGTTCAAAACGGACAACAACAGTAGGCATCCTTGTTACTTTTACAGCTGATTTATATAGAGGAGTTTCCCTTATAATCAAAATTTGGGTAGGGTGATTTTTTCTTAAAAACGCTCACCAATCTGAGTATTTTCCCTGCATTATTTATATCCGCACTGGAAATATGGATAAATTCACTCATACTAGTATATGCTACCCAGAAATAGGAGAAAGTCCAAACAATAAAAGTTCCCAAAAGGAACACCCATACGCAGGAATTTTTTCATTTACCATTCCCCTTTTCTTCACACTAAAATCCAGAATCATATTGCAGACGGTTGCGGTCAAAATGCCTCTCATGCCCGTTCTCTTCCGAAGTTAGTGGTGACAACATATAGTAATCCTTGAATGTTATACACCCGTTTGAAATTAGAAACCGGACGAATCTGCATCTTCCTCGTTTTCCGCTTATAAAGCAGAATCATCATCACCTTAAAAAATATTAATAGTCTGATTTTCAGGTTTAATCTCACATCTTTTTATATTCTGTACAGCAATGCGTTCACAATACGTCCACAAGCAAGCCCGTCTCCATAAGGGTTCACTGCCTTGCTCATTTTTTCATAGGCGACTTTATCGTCAATCAAAACAGATACTTCATTTACTATTCTGTTATAATCCGTACCTACCAGTTTTACCGTTCCTGCATCCAATGCTTCCGGACGTTCCGTTGTGTCGCGCATCACCAATACCGGCTTACCCAGTCCTGGAGCTTCCTCTTGTATGCCACCGCTATCGGTTAATACTATAGTGGATTTTTCCATTAAATAGACAAAACTCAGATATTCTAAAGGTTCAATGAAGAACATGTTCCCAAAATCGGATAATTCCTCTCCAAATACGTCATGTATCGGTTTGCGCACATTTGGATTCAAGTGCATCGGATAAACGAAGTCCACCTCCGGGTATTTTTTTGTCAAGTCTTTGATAGCAGTACACATATGGATGAATCCGTCACCGAAGTTTTCACGACGATGTCCCGTAATCAGCACCAGCTTCTTACCACCATTCAAACGGCTCACGTCATATCCGGCTTTTGCCAGTATCCCTACCAATTCACAATCCAACGCCTTGTCGCTCTTAATTTTATCCACTACCCAATAAAGCGCATCAATTACCGTATTCCCGGTCACGATGACATTCCGATCGTCAATACCTTCCCGCATCAGATTGCTACGACTCAGTGGCGTAGGCGAGAAATGGTAGGTCGCCAGTCGTCCGGTCAAAAGTCGATTCATCTCCTCCGGCCATGGGCTATAGATGTTATGTGTACGTAATCCTGCCTCTATGTGTGCTACCGGAATCTGTTGGTAGAAGGCCGACAGAGCAGCGGCAGTAGAAGTGGTCGTGTCACCGTGCACCAGCACTACATCCGGCCTTGCCTCTTTCAGTACATCACGCATACCTGTCAATACACGGGACGTCACGTCATATAAGTCTTGTCCCTGCTTCATAATGTTCAAGTCATAATCTGGACAAATATCGAATATATCCAATACCTGGTCCAGCATTTCCCGGTGTTGTCCGGTAACACATACTACAGTTTCCACCCGTTCTGGCTGTTTCTGGAATTCTTTCACCAGCGGAGCCATCTTGATTGCCTCCGGACGGGTGCCGAAGACCAACATTACTTTCTTCATTGAATTATATTTTTACATCAGATTGATTTTATAAAATCGTAACAGCGATATATCTGTTTGTTAAAATCGAATTCATTTTTTGCCATATCCAGGCAGTTCTTCGATATTGTGCTGTATTCTTCGTCAGGAAGGTTAATCAACTCAATAATATTATTGTGTAATTGTTTGAAATCATGTGGCTTTGAAACCATTCCAAAATAATATTTCGATACGATCTCAGCCCCTTCTCCACCTCCACAAAACAGTATAGGTATGCCAATAGGTATGAGATCATATATTTTGGATGGCACTGCTCCTTTGATTGCTACGGTAAGTGGAACAATTGACGCATCGTATCTTGACAACTCTTCGGCGATTTGTTCTTTCTTTACATATCCATGATAATACACGAAACAACCGGGATGTTTATTTATATATTCTTTTATCTTTTCTGTCTGATTTCCACCACCATACAAGTGGAACTCAGCGCCAATAGACTGAAACGGAATATTCTCGATAATTGAATATATATCTTGTGCCACACCTAATAGTCCGGCATATACAATGCGAAAGGGCGTGTGCTTCCTTTTGGGTTGAGCAGCAACCGCATATTGCTGCAAATTACGGTATACAAACTTGTTTTTTGTCGAAGGAAATTGATTCACATGCCGGATTATCTCTTCAGACTGACCGAAAATACCGTCTGCATTGCGATAAATATAACGTTCAATCCACGCGAAAATATCATATATCTTCCCACCTTCACGCATTGCTCCAAGCTCAACAGCAGAAAGTGGCCATAAATCGGATATGTTCACAAGAGTCTTGCGCCCGAATATTTTTTTGAAAAGCGTGATGGCCGAACCAGCCACTGGTAGTGGAGGGCTTTGGATGATCACCCTATCGTAACCCTGGATCTTCTTTATCTTAAAAGCAAACAACCATAACATGGTCGCAAATGACATCATACTTACCGCTCGCTTAAAAGGATTCTTGGACACGGTTGCATAAGTCCAATATCTATACACGTTTATGCCATTAATCTTTTCTTTTTTTGACAAACGGCCTCTATAACCCTCGAATATTTGTCCTTGAGGGTAATTCGGCAAACAAGTTAACACATCCACTTCCGCTCCCTGACTTTTCAGCCCTTCAGCCATATTGGTTATACGGGAAGGAGCAGCCCCAAGCTCGGGAGAATAGTAGAACGACACAATTAAAATCTTCATATTTTATGCCTGAAATATTTGATACGTTAAATTTCTGCAAAATACTATTTTTATCGTCTTAGAAGGTTCTAGTCGATTGTATTCTACTGATACAAAATCATTTATAATTTCTATGGAATTTGCACCAGATACAGCGATATTAGCCCTGTTGGTTCTTATTTCAGTTGACGATATGGCAAGGACCTCAATATCGGGTGCGAAATGAATATAGCTGATACATTCTGTCATATTATTGCCGACAATCTTATCATTTATTGTAAACACATCATCGTTAATAGTGAATTTCCGTTGATGTATACATCCTTTAAAACCATCGTGCTCTGCCATAATTTCATTTTCGGTATCGGATAGTACTCTTACTTTAGCTCTTTTACCCATACGGAAACCTCCCCACACCTCGCTAGAATCCTTGTTGCCGACAGTTACGGTGTTATGAGCTGACGTACTTCGTTCGTACTGCCTTCTTGCAGTCTTGTTGTAGGTAGAAATACCTGTATCAACAACAAACGGTCTGCAATCAATTCGCAATTCATAATTAAACGTATCGGCATGACTATGCCCCGGCTGATAGGTCGCAGTAATATTACCCACATCCACAACTGCCTCCAAATGTGTTGAACAAAGCTTCCTATAGCCACATTCTTTCATAGGCAAAGGGGTCCATTCCAACTTCAATCTTTTGGCGTATGCTCTCAATTCGGAAACTGTCGGTGCTATCCCATATGCCGAATCATTAAGTAAGGGAATCGTATCGTCTTTCCACACGATGCTCTCCAAATGCCCCAACATCCTTACCACATACAGTTTCAAAAGCTCACACATTTTCTCATGACCTCTATTAATCGAGGCATTATAGCAATCCAATAACCTATCGAGCAAAATGCAGTGATACATCGGTGATTGCTCGTAATGTGAGCCATCAGGCAAAATCTGTTCATCAAGCTCTTTATACAACAGACAGGATGCCTTGTCATACATTTTTTTATCGGAAAAATAAATTGAAGCGATAAACAAAGCGTAAGCATCTTCTAAAAGATGGTTGCCAAGCAGTTGGTATTCCAGTTTCCGTTCGAGCAATTTACATTGCGCATAAAGGGAATCGTTCCACCGTTGCAACCGATTGCTCTCCACTTTTTTATGATGCCTGCCGATAAACTTGATCCAGTTGATGCTTCGCAGTGCGATAGGATAAGGATCAAGACCGATCCTGTTTGTTGGCAAATCAGTTATAAACCGTTCAACCCATTCTGAACCTTGTTCAAAAGTCATGTCAGGTTGCAACAACCAATCCATATAATTCAGATTGTATGCCCAAAGCATCCCATGACTAACATCATTCCATGACTTAAAATCCCCTATAAGATTTAGGAATGTAAATGTCTTGGGTACATTGTAACAATACCACTTTGCGATAACTGAGACCATCCGCAATGAAGATTGCCGGGGAACATTATATTCCATCAACTTATGAGAAAATAGTCTATAATATAATTGATAATAGATTTGTTTTAACCGAAGATGTTTAATTGTATTGACAATAAGAATATTATTAGCCATTTGATTTAGTGCATTATAATTTCAAGTATGCGTTTATTCGTCTTATCAGATTCAAACTCTTCTTCAAATTTCTTCAAGGCATTCCCTGAATATTGAGAATAGTTTGTTGCGTTAATCGATAAGATAGCTTGTTTTATCGCATCTACATCACCGGGAATTACTAAACGACCATTGTAACCGTCTTCTACGATTTCAGGTATTCCACCTGCATAGGTTGATACGCAAGGAATGCCTACAGACATAGCTTCGATGATAATGCCCGGGTAGCCCTCGCGATAAGAAGGTAATAGCAGTAAATCATATTCTACTAAAGTTTTTAAAACCTGTTCGGAAGAGACAACCCCATGGTATGTTATTCCGCTTTCGTTGAAGTTGATATTGCGATATTTATCCTCTTTTATCTCACCATATATATCAAGGGTATAATTCGAAGGTAACAGTTTGGATACCGCTATAAGATCTTCTATCCCTTTTTCTTTGTTGATATGCGACATGAAAACACATCTGCCATGAAAGTCTGAGGGGTTCTTTCGTATTGTTGAAGCTTTACGCACATTAGGGAACCAATGTATATTGTCACTCTTTCCTATTAACTGTTGTAGGTGTGTAATACCCTGTTGGGTTTCAAAGAATATCAAGTCTGTTTGTCTGATAGCATCAAGTGCCCGTTGTAATTGGGTTTGACCAATTTTCTTTATGTAGAACTCAAATGAACCTCCGAATTTACGTAGTACGACTTTTTTGTGTGCCAAACGAGCTATTTTGCTCAATAATGGGAAATAATAAATTGTACCATGATCAGAAAAATTGAACATTACAATATCGCACCCAAACAGTCTCCACAAAAATGCCGGGAAAAAGTATGAATAATTGCGCCACATACTACGCTGGCGAGTGCGAAGATTTGAATACCGGTTGTTTTGTACAAACCTATATTCATATTCAGACTGAGAGGCTAGATAGTCAAGATAGTTTTTCATCAACACCGTCGCACCTCCATAATTCAATAAGTTGCTCTCATCGGGAATTGAGCCTACAACGAGTAATTTTTTCCGTTTCATTTCTTTATTCCTTTCTCGAAAAGTCTTACGTAGTTGCGAGCACATTCGTACATACTGAATGGACCATAAGTGGCAAGAGCTTTTTGCTTCATGTCTTTAAGCTGTACATCGGTGAGGGATAGAAATCTCTTTACCGTTTTGTAATAAGATTCTTCACCGATACCGTCACTCAGAAAACCGTTTTCACCGTTGTGTACCACATCTACTATACCGCCCACAGGTGTGCATACCGGTATACAGCCAACACCAATAGCCTCTATCAACGAAATAGGCATCCCCTCATACGAGGAACAAAGTGCATAAGCATCTCCCATTTTAAGGTATTCAAGCGGATTGTGCAGTTCTCCAAGTAATTGTATTGCTTCATCGTTGTACGAACGCAATTCCGCGGTCATCTGTGCATCACGTTCACCTCCGATAAACAATACAGTGAGGTCGTATCCTTCCCGTTTTAACCGCATTACCACACGTGCCAAGAGAGTTTGCCGTTTCACAGGGTCAATACGTGCGAGACTTATCAGTACTCGCGTCTTATTTGTATGTCTATACTGTTTAAATTGTTCCTTGACCTCGTCTGAAACAAGCATACCAGCATCCACATTGCGCCCATTGAAAATCATAGGAGCATCCATTCCATAATATTTTCGGAAGCTATGTAGTGATTCGGCGGAAATGGTAATGGGTGTAATCCACCCATGATGAAAACAGAACTTCCGCATTCCGCTGCTGATAAAGGAGCCTCCGGCTTCTTTATCAGCAGCGTTATGCACTGTATGACAGTGCATAACGCCATTCTTTCGCATGATTGCGAAAGCAATATACATAATAGCACGCAAATGCGTGTGCACCACATCAGGCTTTTCTCTACGGATATATCTATATACTCTAAATAACAAACCGATGTCAAGTCCCATCCGTTTGTTCATCGATACCACCCTTACATTATTCGATACCTCTTTCAAATAGAAATCCACCTTGTCAAGTGAGTGCAAAACCATCAATGTCACATCATGTTCTTTCGACAACTCATTGCACAAGTCAACCACAAACCGCTCTCCGCCGCCACTGCTAAGTTGAGGAATTATTTCTAAGATTTTCATTCAGATTGTTTTTTAATTTTTTTATTGTGATCCTAATACGTGTAAACTAACGAAACATGTCAGAAAAAGACGTACCCTTCCCATACCAACCTCTTATAGAAGGCATAGAAAAGTTTATAACAGATAGGAAGGATTGCCAAAAGCATCAAGATTCTTTTCTCGCGTGTCATCTTGAAATTAGAATAATAATAACCCACAACAATACAAAGAGGAAAATAGCTCATCATTATGAAACGTATAAAGAGCCATACCGAAGTTTCTTGGAAGAAAAACAGACTGGCAATATAAGTTATTGCATACCAATAGATGAACAATGCCTTTATATACCGTGGAACATCAATTTCTTCAAAAACTATCTTCTTAGTCATAAGAGCCAAAGATGCGTATACCGGCATATAGGTTATCATTTGGTTCAGTTTACCAAAAATATTCGACTGCCGCATTGTGCCGCTCGCATATCCCGTCATCGAGCTCCCTATATTCATGTCTGCTATATCAAAACCGATGAGTCCGTTCATAATAATATAATCCAGCAGTAAAGTAGTCACAACGGTCAGGAAAGGGAATATGACAAGACTGATTTTTACCGTTTTCCTATTCAGATAAAAAGGTGTTACCGAAAGTGCAGCAATCGAAAACAACATACTTTTGTGAAAGAAGAATGAACAGAAAATCAACAAACAACCGAATAGGAATGACAATAACCTATTATGAGAGGGCCTGATAATGAATGAAAAGCCAAAAAACAGTATGGCAATTCCCAAATTTCCGCGCATTACTGAAATAATGTTGATATAAAACAGCACAAATATCAGCAATCCTATCCTCACATCAAGTTTGAGCCGTTTTATTGTCCATAACGACAAAATCACCGTTCCGCTCCACACTATAAACCGCCATACCAGATAGTTTGAAGTGACATTCCGTATCAACCAATAGTAAACGGGTTCAAGATGCACGTTTAATCCGGTTGAACAGATACGTTTGAAAAGCCCCTCGTAGTGATAGAAATCGTTGTCCGCATAGCCGAAAGTGCAAAACAGTATCAGCAGGACACCGTATACTGCATAATCCAAGATGTCTGTATATCGTTTTCTAAATTCACAGCCATATCTATACACATTCGGAAACGGATACAGCATAAGAAAAAACAGAAGTATATTGAACAGTACCGGAACTGCCTCGTAATGATATTTCATCGTTGTAATTTATTAGGTAAATAAAATAGGACACATTCATACTAACACAGAAATTTGGTGTATTTGCATCCGGCTATAATCACACTTGATACATAGCAGACGATGAAAGTGCCCACGAAGGCGACCAACGGAGTTAACTCTTTGGTATACAAAAATACCCCCCCCATTCTATAATAGATAAGTCTCAGAACTATTTCTTGCATCACATATATTCCCATCGAATTCATTGCGATACTTCGGCATACAGTGTATAGTTTTCCATTGCATCTGTCTTCCAGTTTTATAAATACAGCGACATAGATAATTGTGACTAATCCATAGCTTACCATTTTAAGAGTATGGTGGACAAACAGGATTAAAACTTTTACTTTCAAGTCCGATGCCAGTTCCGGACGCATCCCGTCCATTCCCAAAACCAATGTTACCGCAATGAATAACCCCATATAAACAGCCGATAAAATGCATATTGTTGACCAATTGACAGTTCTCAGCCGCTCACGATTTCTAAAGAAAATTCCACCAAGATGGAAAAAAAGCAGATAATAAAGCGATTGATTAAAACGGAACGGAATTCCCGGCCAAGGCAGAATAGCAATAATCATGAGTACTAACATCAAGTTACGTCCCTTGAGACAGTGCTGTATGCCATATTCCATTAAAAAGCACCAAAAGAGCATCGGAAGAAACCAAAGATGTCCGTATCCCCCAATAATTTTCCAAAAATGTTCCAGATTAAGAAGTTTTGACGGACCAAAGAATATCAATGTCATGATAATGCCCCAACACATACACGGTACAAACAGCCGTTTCAGCTTACCGGCTAGTAATAATCGGAAAGAAATGACTTTCTTTTGGAGCGAAAAGGCAAATACATACCCGGAAATCAGGACAAAAGTTTCCAGCATCCCACTGTATGCCAGTTTTCCTCCCCAATAAAATCCTTCATTGGGTTGGGCGTAGGAAGGCATATCCCAACCACCGCAATAGGGCGCAAGAGCATGATAGAGCACGAGCAGAATGATTACGAACGTCCTGATAATATCTATTTCCTTAAGTCTTTCCATATATTTTTAAGGTATTTGAATATGGGATATACACCAAGCAAAGAACCGAAATACTCGATTTTACTGAGAGTACGCATCTTGCTGTGACGAATGACTGTAATACTGTTGATTTCCGGATATGTATTGTGCCAAATCCGACGGATTCGCGGCATCAGCATATATCTATCAAGATACATTCTTGAACCAACTTTCAGCGCATTTATCTCGTCTGTATACTTTTCATAAATACCTTTGGAGCGAAGAAAGGTGAAAATCAGATCAAGATTCTCCTTACGCTGATTGAGTTTATTAATCTGGATCTCAGCACTGCCATAACTTGTAATTGACGCAGGATTAAAAAAATAGTAATAAAATGGTTTCATCAAGTATCCTACATTCCGGCTATTCCAAACCAATTGGATTATCGTCGCCAGATCCTCGTTCATATTTTGCCTTGGAAATGTTATCCCATCGTAAAGACTACGTTTGATCAAAGCGCCGCACAAGCTCCCCATCAACCGCCCGCAAAGCAATGATGACATCAGGAAGTCTTTATTATTGGTAGAAACCTTGCGCGGGGCGGAAGCATATGTAGAAACACCATCACTACGATAGAAATCATAAAAGACCATATCGTAATGGCCGGATAGGGCAAAAGTATATAGTTCCTTTATGGCATGCACATCCATCCAGTCATCGCTATCGCAATGAACCGTGTAATCACCAGAGGCCAATTGAATCCCTTGTCGTCGAACAGCGGGCAGGCCGCTGTTCGACGACAACCTCTCAATTCGTGTCAGCCTCTTTCGATGCGGATATTTTTCCAGAGTTCTCTGCAAGATCTCCACCGACTTGTCTGGAGAACAATCATCCACAAAGATGTATTCAATGTCATCAAACGTTTGGGCGAACAACGATTCAGCGCACCGCTCAATATATTCCTCTACTCTATAAATCGGTACAATGATTGATACTTTCGGATTATCCATGATTTTTAGCTGTCAGTTTTTTTAATTGTTCTATTCCAAGGGCAATTAAATAACTCAATGTTATGAAGATAACAAAAGTGATTAAGTTTGAAATTACCCCCCCCCCAGTTTTGTGTTATAAAAGCTACTGTTTGTTCTGATAAAATCCCTGAACAACCACAGAAAAGGAGCGTGTATAGCCATTATCGTGAGTGAATTAGCTCCCAAAGATGCCAATATTCTGTTTGTAGTTGTTATCTTGTTGAAAGGCTTGAAATTCAACAAAAGATATATGGCACAGAAAGCTCCGGCATAGAATATAAACGGGAAACTGGAAAATTTCAGTTGCGAAATATCAAATTGATAATGTGCCAAACGGCAGAACGCTATGGCTATGATATATCCGGCTATAGCAATAACGGTTGCTTTTTTAATTGCCCCCTCTGCTTGTGTCAGCCCTTTGTCGTTCATCCATTTGCCGACAGCATAGAATGGCAAAGAGAACAGCCCCTGCCCGATATAAAACGGCAAATTGATCTTGGAATATGCGACAGCCAGCCCAATTACAAAAGAAACGATAAGAATAACGTTTTTTTCCTTAACGGTTTTGTCCAAAAAATAATATATGACACATATATAAAAAAGAGCGACCAAGAACCACAACGGACCATCAAATGCGGCGATATGATGGATGCTCAGTTTATCAAGCGGTATTCCCTGCAACCCCATGCTAAAATAAAATACAGCGAATATCAGAGAATATTCCCCAAAGGGAATAAGCAACCGTTTTGCTCTTGATTGAATAAATCCTTGTTTGGGATGATAAAACATACCGGCCAAAAAGAAAAACAAAGGCATATGGAAAATACAAATTTCCTTTATAAGGATTGCGGTGGCATGTCCCCAAACGACAAGGATTATGCCGATGCCTTTAAGTATGTCTATACGAATGTCCCTTTCCATTATTTCAAAAGTTTAAGTTCCTCTTCCTTTCTTCTGCAAGAAATACATCCGCAGCACTATAATCTGCCCAAAGAACTTCTTTGTATTTTTCCTCTTTATCTGTTTCACTGATAGTACGTTTCTGCAAACCGATATTATCGAGAAAAGTAATCATGCAGTTGTCCTTATCTCTATTGACAGCAAAGAACGGCATATGAAAAAACGAGCGCATGAAACGAACCGCCGGTAACAAACATTGCAATTTGACCAAATTAAGGAATTCCAAAAGCCCCGTAACAAGCTGCTGTTTAAAAGGATACAAACCGCAACGGAGTGTATTGTATACTGTTGCCACCACCTTTATTCCCTACATTTTATTGTTTTTTTAAGAACATGAATTTATTTGTTACCGTACTGATTACGAACCCTCTTTCTTTAGCATCAAGTCCGAATTTATAGATAACAAGTCCGGAAATGATAAGACTGGTCAATACGACAAGTATATGGCTACCCCAGCTTGAGGTTAGAAATTTATGCAAAAAGAATGGGACCGGAATGATGCAGACCGACACCCAAAGACACCTAAACATCACTTCCACGACATACCTCCTAACCGGGAAATTCACTTTGTGTTTGAGATAGAATATTCTGTAACAGTGAGTAATGAAATTGATGGCAATTCTGACAATCACCGCATAGACGGGACTGCAACCGAACTTGAACAATATATATATAATCGGAATATTCATAATTATCATCGAAGAAACGGTAAACTGATACTTGGCTATATTGCCTATTGTTTCAGATGACACCCAAAGACTTCCGGATAATGCATCAATAAGCAGGAAGATGAGATAAAGCTGAATGAACTGTACTGTATATTGAGGGACACAGACAAGCCATAACTCGACGACAGGCCGACAAATCAAAATCAACGGATAAGCGACGAAAAAGAGCAGGAAATACGAGAATTTTGACGAGCGGAAAACAAGTTCCAGAAATCTGGATTTATCCCCTGAAAAATAGGACTGGACAATCTGTGGCTGCACCGCTTTCTGAAAGTTTGTAACCAAAGTATTGACAGCACTGAACACTTGCGAGGCTACCCCCATTGCCGCATTGACAGCAACCGTGAAAAAAATATTCAAAAGTATTGATATGCCTTGTATGGATGCGACATGGGCTATACCGCCGAAAAGGCTCCATGAAGAAAAGAAAAGCATTTCTTTCAGCAGCTTTCTGTCAAAATAGAACCGGAATCTGCAAGTCGTGAAATTACGCTTGCAATAAATGGCATAAATGATATTCAACAATATCCCAACGGTCATAAGGGCAACGGCGTACAACACCAGACGATTGTCTTCAGCCCAGAAAAGGAGAAATACTGTTCCCAATTTTGCCATTACCTCAATGATGCTGACATAAGCGAAAAAAGACATCCTCTCATATGCAATAATGCTCGACTCATCAGGAATCCTGATAAAATGAAGACAAGCGGTCACTACAGAAATATGGTACACAACCCGTGCTGCATCTTGTGTTTCCGGAGGAATATTCAATTTTGTTTCAAAGAAATAGAGCCCCACAGTTTCCAATACGAAGCCGATAAATACCGCTATTGCAAAATGTATCAGAAGACTCATGGAATAAACCCTCGAGACTCTGTCATGATTGCCTTTTCCCAATTCCACGTTCAGAAAACGTTGGGTGGCTTTTGTCATTGCGGAATTAATAAAAGACAGAAGTGCGATAAAGCCGCCAACAACATTGTATACTCCAAAATCGTTCTCTCCCAACACTTCCAATATAATCCTGGAAGTATATAGAGATACGGGCATCATTACGAATGTCCGTATATAAAGCATTAACGTGTTGCGTGCTATGCGTTTGTTTGATGACTGCATTTATAACTATCCTACATTTTTTAATCTCAATTGCAACCTGAATGACAATAGAGTGTCAGGGGCAAATCAATTGGTCTGATGGTATATAGAAGCTAACTTTTCCACACCGTCTGCAAGCGTGAACCGACTGGATATTACTTTTGATTTTCTACCCATCATTTCTCGGACTTCACGATTATTGACAAGTATCTCAATCCTGTCAGCAAGCTCTTCAACATTCTCTTTTTCAAAAAGATATCCGTTTTCTCCCTCATGTACGATTTCAGGAATGCCCCCAACTCGTGTACCAATAACAGGCAACGAATAGTTTAGGGCCTCCATAATACTAAGAGAAAGTCCTTCTGTACGGGAAGGCTGCAAGTAAATATCAGAAATATTCAAAATATCATTAATGTCATTTCGTATTCCCAAAGACATAATCTTTCTATTCAATTCGGCCTCGGCAATCAATTGCCTCAAGCTATTACTGTCTTCAGAATTTTCGCTAATTCCGATGACAAGCACTATTATATCGTTTTTAAGTCTGTTGGAGTCCATCAGACTCTGAATACTTTTGACAAGTATATCGAATCCCTTGATACGAATATTGAATCCGATTGTAGTCAACACGACTACCCCCTTTGGTATGTCCAATGTTTTTTTCAGATTTGGGTTGACAATCTTTTTTTTCCGGACTCCCAAGTATAGGACTTCACTCTTTGAAGAAAAACCTACGCCTTCAATCATTTCTTTCTTTACGCCACAACTGACACAAAGGAATCTTTCAAAAGGAAAAAAACAGAACTTCAGATATAATTTTTTAAGTTTGTTGGAAACAAAGATTTCACTATGACGGGTTGAAATAATCCGAATCCGGGGAAACAGAATTCGCAAGAATGGTGCAATAAGATAACTTCCAAAATGAAAATGAACAATGTCTATTTTCTCACGTTTGATGACACCTATCACAAATTTGAAATATTGAAATGTGGAAATGCTTTGTTTACAAAGTATTACCCCCCCCACTTATTGATGTCATTTACATAGTTTTCACTGATTGGCATCGACTCGTATACAAAAATAAATTTATCAACACGGCATATCTTGACCAATTCAGCGAAGTAGGATTCTACTCCGCCGTATTTAGTCGATTTCATACCTGTCAGTTCTAAAATATTCATATATTCACTATTTTTTAAATATTCCACAAAAGTCCAATATCACCTTATCCTCTCGCCATTCTAATTCTTTGAACGGAGTGTGTGCTGTAAGGAATACCACGATGTCCGCCTTGTCGTAGGCTTCTTTGTAATCTGTTAACTTGAACACATGGTGCTCCTTTACATTGGGTTCCACAACCAGGATATTGGCATTATTGCAACTCTGCATCACTTTCGTGGTAATATATTTTGCAGGACTCTCGCGCAAATCGTCGATATTCGGTTTGAAAGCCAACCCCATCATGGCAACGCACGGTTTCCGATGATGTTTCAGTTCAAATTCCAGCATGGCATTTTTCACTTTTTCTGCGCACCAAAAACTTTTGTAGTTGTTAATTTCACGGGCATCGGCAATCAATTTACTCTCTGCTGGAAAATCAGCAGTGATAAAATAAGGGTCAATAGCTATACAATGACCTCCCACGCCACAACCAGGCTGCAAGATGCTAACCCGCGGATGTTTGTTGGCAAGATTGATAAGTTCCCACACATTGATACCGGCCTTGTCACAAATCAAGGAAAGTTCATTCGCAAAGGCTATTTGTACATCCCGACTGGAATTCTCCGTCAGTTTGCACATTTCAGCAGTACGACAGTTGGTTCTATGAAGTGTTCCCTGCACGAATTGAGAATAAAATCCAATGGCCTTATCGGTAGATTCAGGATTTAAACCGCCTATGACCCGGTCGTTATGTATCAGTTCGTAAATCACATTGCCCGGCAATACACGTTCGGGACAATAAGCCACATAAATCCTATCTTCCAATTCAGGACGTTCGCTGAAAATGAGGCGGGCCATCGCTTCGGTGGTGCCTACGGGTGAAGTGGACTCGATGACATAAAGGTCGCCTTCCTTTAATAATGGCAATACGGCACGTGTAGCGGCTTCCACATAACTAACGTCCGGTTCATGATTTCCTTTGAACGGGGTGGGAACTACCATAAAATAAGCATCGCTCACCTCCGGCTTTATGGAAGCTTTCAACGAGCCGGCATTCACCACCTCCTGCAACATCTCCTCCATACCCGGCTCAATGATATGCAGATGTCCTGCATTCGTCATATCCACTACCTGGGGGTTAATATCAACTCCTGTAATCTGAATGCCGTGCTTGGCGGCGATAATGGCTGTGGGCAATCCGATATACCCCAAGCCCATAAAACAAGCTTTCATTATCAATCTGTTATATAAGTTATTAATCTTTTAAAATTTCTTTCCGAGTACAATTGAACAGAATGTGTTCAACAGAATTTTAAAGTCGAACCACCATGAGCGATGTCCTAAATAATAAAGGTCATATTCCAAACGTCGGAGCATCTTCTCCATCGTATCCGTATAGCCGTTATATAGTGTGGCATATGATGTTACGCCCGGACGGATTTGGTAAAGATAAGTATATCGCTTGTCGTGTTCAAGTATCTGGTCGATATAAAACTTACGCTCCGGACGTGGACCGATGAATGCCATATCGCCACGCAGAACATTGTAGAGTTGGGGTAATTCATCCAAATGGTGCGCCCGGATGAAACGACCGGTCTTAGTCAATCGGGAATCATTTTCACCCCCGGTATGACTAAGCTGCGGTCCGAACTTCTCGGCATCCAGACGCATGGAGCGGAATTTGTATATGTAGAACGGGCGCCCGAATCTGCCGATACGTTCTTGCTTGAAGATGACACTTCCTCCATCTTCCCTGCGAATGGCAATGTAGCAAAACAGGAATAGCGGAGAAAAAATGATCAATGCAATCAATGACAGGATAAAATCACCGATACGCTTTACATTGCGCGCAAATGCGGACATTCCATCGGGAATGAAACTGTCCCGTGGCACATATTGGCTGACATGTGTGGTGACAATTATTGCATCATCATTCGGGTCATCCTTTTTCAGCTTATGCAACCACTTCTGATAAGCATTAAAATTTATTGTATCTGCCATTTTTAACTTTATATAGGTCTCAGTTTGTGAACCTACCTCAACAGAACCTTGCAACAATGAAACAAGGGATTCTCCGGATGTAACCGTACACGGCATCTGAAGACAGTCTGAGTAACTACGAAAATTCATGTAGCCTTGTTGTTTATCAAAAAGACGTAAACCGTATGCGGAATAACCGTATGCACACCATGCACCGATCTGTTTATTCCGATACAAGTGGATATAAGAACCATCATTTTGATTTTCGTTTTCCCTTATAAGATGAACATTCATAAAAGTATATTGTTTATAATTTATCGTAAGCACAAAGCACTATACATTTGACTAATAATCAAGAGGTTTCCTGATCGCATCTATTCTATTTCACCTAAGACATACTTGTGGGGGCATGACGAAGAAGTTCCATTCCTCACACGAAGGACAACAGAATCTTTGATAGAGGAACAATCGTGATTATCGTCAATGTTGTTAATGCAGCTTCGTATCCGACCACTGTCTGGACCAAAGCCATAGCTGTTATGGCATGAGCCGTAGTGAAACCATGCATAACAACATTGGATATAAAAATATCAGTGTCTTTTATTCTAAGATTAAAGATTATACCAAATCCTGTTGATTGTACAAGTCTTGTTGCAATTTAGTCAACGGACGTAGATGAATGTCCGTTTCATTCTCCAGAAAACCAAAAATGATACGTTTCTGAAGGGAAGGAGTTATGGTCATCCCATCGTATTGATTTTCCATCATCTTCATATAGCTCTTATCCCATGCCTTACGTTTCCAGATAATTTCTTCCGCCACTTCCATTCTTGCCGACAATGGCACTTATTGTCACCCCCGCAGCAAAGAAATTCCTTTCAAGCGACCTGCACTCATCACCATAGCCATTGAACTGATATTGTTCACCTTGTTTCAAGATGCGCAGTGCGTTCCTGTTCCAGCGGTCATCCTTTCGGATTACAAGGCTCGTCAATGCAAAATTTGCAATCATTGATCACTTTGTTTCTGTAAGGTTCCAATGACTTCCGATTTTACTGCCGAAGCGACCAATGTCTTGTAACAGCCTATGGCATGGATGTCACAACCGGTACGGTCGTACATTCCGGCTTTCAGCAGGGCTTCGGCCTTTTCCTGTACATGTTTTCCGTACATTCCGGCCAACGAGGGCAAATTGAGTTGGAAGGAGACATGCTCTTCCTTCAAGGCCTGATAATCCCTCTTCTGCATATATTCATACCGTTCCGAATGTGCAAGCAACGGGTAATAACCTTTCTTTTGGATGCGTTGCAGGACAGAGAGCAGTTCCATTGGTGGATTGAAATAGGAGGTTTCCACCAACAGGTAACGTTTCCCCTCCTCTAGGGGCAGCAGGTCATCTTTTTCCAGCCGTTCCTCAAAGAGATTGTCCATCATGTATTCCGCAGCCAAGGCAAGTTCCAGTGTGCCGTTATAACTCCGTTTCAATTCTTGGAACTTTTCCTGCAAGGTCACAGTTTCATTAGGGATGTCCTCCATGATGTGCGGCGTGAGCCATACCTTTCTGACTCCATGCTTTTCCATCATATCTAGAATTCGGAGTGATTCATCCAATGTTCCCACTCCGTCATCCACTCCCGGAAGGAGATGGCTGTGACAGTCGGTCATTCCTTTCAGGATACCGCTCCGGGCGAAGGTTATTGTCTTACGAAAGGGCCACATGATAGTTGAGTTAAAATTAAAAGTTCTTACGAGAACGATAACATGCAAAATCAATCACTTGATGACCATCCATTTACCCCCCCCCATTTTTCCTTTATTTCCATAATAGGAAGAGTAGCCGTTGCGATAGCCATATCTATAGCCATATCTATAGCCATAGCGGCCTCCGGCACTTTCTGTACCGTTCAGTATCACGCTGAGGTTCTTGAAACGTTTCTCCTGGTAAATATTTTCTAGTTCGGGCAGCATGCTACGGTCCAATAAACCGCTGCGGACTACAAAGACGGTGCGGTCAGCCAGTTTCTCGATGATCTGCGCATCGGCCACGATATCGATAGGCGGACAGTCAATAAAGATATAGTCATACTCGCTGCGAAGCACCTCTATCAAAGTGGCCAGCTTGCCGTCCTCCAACAGTTCCGTCGGGTTTGGGGGAACAGTACCGATAGGAATGATATGCAGGTTGTCGTATTTTTCATCCTTCACGATAATCTCCTTCCAGTCACTGACACGGTTGCCCAGATAATCACTTAAACCAGTCTTCGGGGAATCCACGTAGGAGGAGGTGGAGCCGTGACGCAGGTCACCGTCTATCACCAATATTCTCTTTTTCTTGATGGCAAAGCTCATGGCAATGTTCATGGCAAGGAACGACTTGCCGCTGCCAGGATTAAACGAGGTAAGCATGAACACGTTCTGACCGCTGTCCTTGCCTGCCATAAAGTCAATATTGGAACGTAACACGCGGAACGCTTCATTGATAATGTTACGGTTGCCTTCCTTCACCACGATGGCTTTCATGACAGACTGTGTGTGTTTATCGAATCCCAATTTCTTCTTAGCACTGAGATATTGGGGGATCTCACCGATGAACGGAATGCTTAGGTTTTCCAGATCCTTTCGCCCGCGCACCTTGGTATTCATGTTTTCCTTCATGAAAATAATCACCGCCGGAACAAGCAGACCGATGGCGAATGCCACCAAAAGGATATTCATCTTTCGGGGGGCTGTGGGAAGCATGCTGCCTCTCGGAGCGGTAATCACACGTGTATTGTAGGCGGTGAAAGCCTGTGAAAGCTCGTTCTCCTCACGTTTCTGGAGCAGATAAAGATACAGTTCCTCCTTCACCTTCTGCTGGCGTTCCACAGAAAGCAGATATTTCGCCTGGTTCGGGTTGGAAGCCAGTTGGCTGGTGGTCGTGGCTTCCTGTTGGCGGATGTTGCGTATTTGGGTATTGAGCGAAACAATCAGGTTGTCCACCGACTGAATGATGGTACGCTGCATGCTTTGCAGTGAGTTAGCCATGTCTTTTGCCAGAGGGTTCTTCTCGCTACTGTTGGCGATCAGGCGGTTACGTTCGAGCACGATCGTGTTATATTCACCGATCTGGCTCTCGATATTGACATTAGCGATACCGGAGTTGGTGGGTAACAGCTGGCTGAGTTTCTTGTTGTTCAACTCTTTCCGGATATACTGTGCGGTGGAAAGCTGGCTGTTGAGTGCCAGCAACTCCTTCTTGTTCTCGGCGGACTGGGACAGGTAGAGGCTGGATGCCGCCTGCACATCCGGCAGCAGGTGCTCACTCTTGTAACCGGCGATGTTCTCATCTACATTGCCCAGCTCGTTTTCGATCACGCTCAGACGGTCACCGATGAACTGCGAAGTACTGACGGCGATCTGGTTCTTGTCCTGAATCCATTTCTCGTTGTACATTTCAATCAGGGTGTTCAGAATGTCTTCAGCCTTCTGAATGGAGGCATCGTTGATACTCAGATTGATAATGGTGGCATCCTCGTTTCCCAATTCCGCATGCAAAGCGGCTGTATAATAATCGGTGACGGCACACACATTACCTTTTCTATAACGTATGGAAGTGCCCACGAATGAATCGTTCCAATATTTTGTGAAATTGATGACAAGTGTGCCTATTTCAGTACGGATGGAATCGCCCATCTTTCCGGAGAAATCTTCCCCAAACGCTTTCCCGTTTACTTCCATGTCGGATATGACAAACGTTTCTTTGGATGAAATATCTATTGTAAAACCGACAGGAGTTTCATCCAAGTGGCGATAGGTGACTGCTAAAGGCGAACTTTTGTATAATTCCACATCTTTCAGTCCTTTGCGGACAGTATAGGTCTCGTTTAATCCCAACCGCTGTACCACCTCGGTCATCAGCGTGGGCGATTTCAGGGTGAGCAACTCATTGTTGATATTGGTATTCGACTTGAAGATACCCAAGTCAGAAAATTCACTGACCACATTGGTGGATGTTCCTCCCTTGGAATCATCTTTCACCAAAATGGCAGCGGTACGGGTGTAAATGTTCGGGGTGCCCAGCAGGTACAAGGCGGCTGTCGCCAGGGTTACGAACAGGGAGAGGGCAAACCAGTGCCACCGGGGCATGAAAATCCCCCACAGGTCTTGTATGCGTATGAAGTCGTCAGCAGGCTTGCTGGCGGTTGTTTTCTTTTCTGTCATATTATAAAAATATAAAGTGATTCCTTTTCTGAAGGTTACTTGAATATTAGCACACCCAACGAAGTGAGGAATGAAGCGACGCTGATCCATAGCGATACGGACTTCACGTTATTCTCGTTGATGGTGCTCTGACCGGCACGCATCTTATTGGGCTGCACATAAATCACATCGTTTTGCTTCAAATAGTAGACCGGAGATTTAAAAATGTCCTTACTACGAAGATCTACCCAGTGGGTGACACGCTCACCGTTTTCCTCGCGGATGACAAAGATAGCATCACGTTTACCGGTAATGGTCAAGTCGCCCGCCATGCTGATGGCTTCAAGCAAAGTGATCTGGTCTTTGGTTATGTTGTACTTGCCGGGGGTTTTTACCTCACCTAACACGGAGAAATAGAGATTCATGAACTCTACGGTCACTACCGGATCTTTCACCAAGTCCTCTTCCATCAGCCGTTTCTTGATAAGGGCGGCAATCTGGCTTTTGGTCATACCGGCAATATGAAGCGTACCAATGACCGGAAAGTCTATGTTTCCCTTGTCATCGAGCGTGTAACCGGATATTTCACCATTATTGTTGCTACTACGTAAATCGGCAGTTCCTGCCCGATACTGGACACGTGTCAGGTTGAACAACGCTGCCAACTGCGGGTCTTTACTGGATACCATGATGGAAATTTGGTCCTTGGGCTGCACGGTGATGTCTCTTGCACCCACAATCGCTTCAGGCTGATTCACAGCAATGTCTTGAAAGTAAAGAATCTCCTTCGAAGTGTGACAGGATGTAAACAACACTATCGCAAAGAGATAAATCAAAAATCGATTCTTCATATTTATATCTGTACAGTTTATATTATTTCTAATTTGTAATTTCAATTAATTTTTATCGTGATTTTTGCGAAGTCCCGTAAAAGCCAGCGGTTTTAGGAAAGAACTTCAATCAGATCGGGGTGCACCTCAGCGGAAACGGCCATGACACCCTCCAATAGGACAACCACCCTACGGTTTCTCTTGCCCTGCACCCGCACAAACATGCCCTTCACGTTATCGAACTTGCCACCGTGGATACATACACGCATTCCTCTTTTCAAGTCTATTTCTTCGGGCCTATAATAAACAGTGTCCTCCTCATAATGAGAAGCTATCTTGATGAAGCTGTCCATCTGGTCATCCGGTACGGTAATATATTCCGCCCCCGTGCTCTTTTCCCACATGGTGAATTGCAAGAAATTGTATCGTTTCTTGAATTCAGTGATCTGCGAATGGCTGGCGTGGACGAAAAGCAGACTCGGTATAACCGGCACCAACTTTTTTGACTTCACTCCATGATAAGTTCTTACGGCATAATGTTTCGGGATAAAATATTCCAAACCATATTCCTTGTCTTTCAGCCTGTCCTCTGCCATTTTCTCATTCTTGTAGGCGCGCATGACGAACCATCGGACCTGCCTTTTTTCCTCCGCTGTAAAAAGACTCGTACTCATATTCCGAAACATTTTATAGGTGTGGATATAAACCTAGTTCATGCCAACCTACATATTGGCATGTATTACAATGGATTACGTTCCCTTTTCCCATAATATCCATTGTTAGTTCCATACTTTTGACAAAGTGTACAGACCTCATTTCCGGGGCTTCCGTCACTACTTCTCTTGGCAAGAGAAATATTAGAGGACCATATTTTATGTAATTAATTGATAGACAAGTAGAAAAGCGAAGTGGCATTGTGGCGTTTATCCAATATATGTTAAGCAAATACACTCTGTATGAATGTTTTGGTTATATTTTATCACCTGTTTTCTATCGTTTCTTCAATATTTTACATAACTTTGCACATTGTAATATTTCTCTTGCCAAGAAAATGAGCCGTATGCTCAACAATTTTTATTATATTACAAAATGCTTTCAAAAACCTTTCAAACGCATCTGGTTTTAAATTGTCAATAAGAACATTTCCAACAGTATTCTGCCACTGTATTCATAGATCTTTTCCGGTACTTTTCTTTTTAAGAGAAATATTAGACATTGCAAAGATAGGTAAAATATAGGAAAATATCCACCTGTATGATAAAAAACAGTTTTCCTCGAAAGAAAATGTTTCAAATTCCGGTTTAATTGTCAAACAAATCCTTGTCAGGTTCCATATATAGCATCTGATTATCAGAACTATCCCTTTCCGGTATTTCTCTTAAAAAGAGAAGCAGGATCGGTATAGCCTTTTATTCAGTATTCTGCGTGTCGCATTTGTTCCCGTTATAAAGATTTAAGTATGATGTCATTTGCTTTGTCTACCTGTGAGGTGTCCAGTGAGGCGAGGTAGATTTTGGTCGTGTTCTCCGAATCATGTCCCATCGCCTCGCTGATGGTTGCCAGCGGGACATTTTTGCTTCTGGCAATACTCGCCCAGGCATGGCGCGCTACATACATCGTGAGCGGCATGCCGAGCCCGAGCCGTTTCCCAAGTTCTTTGAGTTTCCCGTTGATGAAATGCGCTGTGCTCCTGTACTGCCGCACGGCATCCTTAGCCGTATCTTTGATGACCGGAAAAAGGTAGGGGCTGTCATTGTGGCCATACCTGTCCAGTATCTCCTGCATGGGTTTCTCCCATTTAATGGACAGACGCCGTCCGGTTTTCTGCCTGCGGTAGGTTAGCACACCGCTCTTCAGATCAGCTTTTTTCAGGTAGGCAATGTCAACGAACGACATGCCACGGGTATAAAAGCTCAGCATGAACATGTCCCTGGCGTATTCCATGCCCGGGGAAATGCGAAGGTCCAGATCGCGTATCATGCGGATCACTTTCAACGGAACAGCACGTTTTACGGTCTTGTCTATCCCGGTGTAGACATGTTTGAAAGGGCTGCGCTGTATCGTCAGTTCCTTGTCCACCGCACGGTTGTAGACGGCACGCAGGTTCCGCATATAATAGGAGGTGCTGTTCGGACATATCCCCTTGTCCTTCAGCCATGCCTCGTATTCCAGCATGAGGGTGGAGCCGATATCCTCCAGCGGGATGTCGCCGTCCCTGCCCCGAAAGCGCGTGAAGCTGTTCAGTACGGTGGTGTACCTCTCGGCGGTGCGCTTCTTGCCGACACGCTCCAGTTCCTCCACGAGCCTCTTTCCGAAGGCCATGAAATTATGGCTGTCCTCAGGGGGCGGGTTGTGAAAAAGTTCGACAACCCTGCCGGCGGGATAGGTACCGCCGGAACGTTCCAGTCCGGCAATGATACTTTCCAGACGGCGGATGTCTTTTTCCATCCGCTCCTTTAACGCAAGCAGAAGGCTTCTTCTGGCATCACCGGATACCGGCAGTATGATTTCCGACATGCGTCCGTCCCATTCCGAAGGGAACAGCCTGTAGCCGGTGTTTATCTGGCGCGCCACCCTTCCGTGGATGATCTGGAAATAGAGCGTTCCCTCCCTGCCTTCCACGGACGAGGACCTGAATTTGGTTTTGATTGTTGCCATAGTGCAGTCATTTTGAATTAGGATTGTCCACTTGCTTCCTGATTTCCTGTGCCTCCCTGAACAGCCGGTGCGCCAGACTGTCCTTGTAGGCCGCCATTTCATGATTACGGATGCGGTTCCTGACCGAGTCCTCAAAAGCGGTCACCAGCCTTTCCACACGCCGGATCTTTTCCTCGTCCCGCTCGATGGTGAAATGCTTCTCCAGGAAGGCGATGTCGGGATCATCCCCCGGCAGGCAGATCCTGATGGCACGGTATTTCAAATCGGCATCCTTCAAAAGCCGGTTCGTGCGGTACTGGTTACAGTTGGTCCAGACGGAAACGACCAGTGCCAGGATCAGTGCTGAAGCTGTCGTTACCACCGCCTTGGATGCGCTTTCTAGACGGTAGGTCACCAGTTTGTGTACCGGTTCCTTTTTCAACAGGACCATTCTCTCATCCAGCCGTCTTACCGTTTCCTTTACCGCCTGGCTGTCCTGCCGCAGGCTGTCCCTTGTCTTTTCCATTTCTCCGGCAAACGTTTCGGCAGACAACGGCCTGCCTTCCGACAACCGGGCGGTATGGCTACGTACCGCTGCTATTTCCGAACTGTTTTTCTCCACTGCGGATTGCAGGCGTTCCAGACGGATTTTCAGTTCCGCAATCCCTTCAGGGGAATTGGTCCGGTTTTCAACTGCGGGGCTTGTGCCTTCCACAGGCAGCGTCTCCACTTTCTTCTCGATCCTTTCAAGGCATCCGTAGATGCCTTCCA
>NZ_JAHPXO010000050.1:0-25146 GCF_019041495.1 Parabacteroides sp. MSK.9.14 | reverse complement strand
TGAATACACCACCGAACGAATCTCCGAGCTTCGAAAACGTGTCAGAGAGGAACTGTCCGGCCTGCATGATTTCATTCATACCCTCTTCTATTTCTGCCAAACCTTCTTTTAACTTCCTGGCATCATTTTCAGAGGCAAATACTTTTTTCAGGCCATTTGAAACTTTATTAAAAGAGGTTTCCATTTGGTCGGCTTCACGACGAACGTTGGCTATTTCATCCTTGATGGCCTTCAACTGATCCGGAGACTTACGAAGCACATCAAACTGTTCTTCGGTAATACCAAATGAATTATCAGATGAATATTCCCCTCTTTCAAGAAAAGACAAGAATTTTTCCGCTTCATCCGCAATGGCACGAATAGAAGTGATATTTTTTTTACTCATATCATCAAACAGCCGGGTGATAATGGAGGTACTCTTTTGGGCTTCATTATCCACGTCTGCCAGTTCCTTTTTCATACCTTCTGCAAGGGAAAGCCGTTCCCATTTCGTTGTAGCCTTTGCTATTTTCTCATTATAAATAGCCGTGATAGCCTGACGTTTTTTCTGATACGAACCATATTCTTTCAGGTATTCGTTCATGGCGCGTTTCTCTTCCTCCAGTTGTTCCTTATTCACATTGGAGGTCGATTGCTCTCGTTTAACGTATGAATTGACCAAGGCTGTACGAATCTCCACGATCTGTTCCTTAGTCAGTTTGCCGCCTTGAGCGTCTTTCCACTCTTTTTCCTTGGTAAGTATGGCGGCGATCTCATTGTCATAGTCTAGGTTTATCTGGGCGATCTTCTTTTCCGATCCTTCTTTCATCAGATCGATCTCGGATTGCTGGTTTTGACGGCGAAGGGATAAAAGTTCGTCTATCAATTTCTCTTGTTGCTTGAGTTGATTATCCGTACTCTTATCCTTCTCATTTGGATTTGAATATTTGTCTATTTGTTCCTGTGCCTCCTGTATCTGTTTAGTGTACTCATTCCATTTCTTTGAATTTTTCTCAGAAACAGCTAAAGCGTCACGAGCGGCTTCCGCTTCTTTTTTCTGCTTCTCCCAGTAGGATTTATTTTTTATTTCTTCTTTTGTCGTGTCTGTTGTTGATTTTGACAGTTTTCTTTTGAAATTTTCTAACGCTTTTTGTAGGAGTTTGATACGTTCTTCTTCTTCCGCAATCGCTTTATTGTTGTTTACAGTAAGCGGTATTCCTGTTGAAGGAGATACGCCTATAAGTCTCCCGTTGTCCTCTCGTAATTTCTTTAATCGCTGCGTAGACTCATCTATGTTTCGGATATACGAATCATAGGTATTGGTATCACGTTCTTTATTTAATAACTTATTTGCTTCTGCTAAATCAAGCACGGCCAATTCTTCCAACTTGTACGCTCCTGTTATCGCAGGAGATAGTTTCTGTAGCTGTTCGTAAACGGATATTTTAGCTAATTCCGTTTCTGTCTCATCTTGAATTATACGTATCAATGATTCAACTTGATTCTTTCGATCTGTCTCTTGTTGAATCATTTTATCCTGTTCATCATTGAATCTCTTTTGAGCCTTTTCTGCTATGGTTGTACTGTCAGATAGAGCCAACATTGTAGCTGTCAAACCAATAATTACCGTTCCCAAAGCAACATAAGGATTGGTAAGCATTGAGGCATTAAGAGCAAGCTGTACTTTCCGTGCCAATACACGAGCATTGGTAAGCCCTATCTCTACAATAGTATGTTTGCTTTCAGCAGCGGTAACCAGCATCACGGCGGTACGATAGGCTCCATAGGTAGCAACCAACCCGGCCAATACCTTACCTATCGTTTCATAGTTTTCTATCAACGAAGTGGTTGTTTGGATACCCTTAATTATGACACCTTCCGATTTCTGCCCCAATTCATTGAATACTGAATCCATCGCATCTTGCATCATTGACAGCTGGCCGTTAATAGTTTTTGAAGCGTTCTCAGACATATTATAAAACTTACCACCAGCGGAAGTGGCGTCTATGAATGCTTGCTGTACCATTTCTGCGGAAATAGCCCCCTTAGACATCTCATCTTTGAGCGTAGCAATAGATTTTCCGGTCTTATCTGCCATGATTTGTAATGGATTGAATCCGGCATTAATCATCTGATTAAGATCTTGCCCCATCAACTTTCCTGCCGCCGACATTTGAGAGAAAGCCAACGTAAGCGAGTTAAACCTTTGGGTATCTCCCATAGAGACATCGCCAATAGCCTGTAAATAACGTGGTACTTTCTCAGCCTCGATATTAAAGCCTAACATCATCTGCGTAGCTTGGGTTACATCCGAAAACTCTAACGGAGAAATCTTAGCATATTCACGTACTTGCGACATAAGCGCATCCGCTTTTTCCTTGCTTCCCAACAAGGTTTGAATAGCCGTATCTGCGGCTTGGAACTCGCCACGCACACGGATAATTTCAGAACCCAACGCTTTCAACACACCTACCCCACCGATAACAGCCAATACCTTCTTCCAAGAAATAGCAATACCGTTATTGCTATCTACTACCTCTTTAGCATCGTCTTTATAAAGGGCATATTCGTCACGAAGTTTCTTTACAGACAGACGTGCCCCAGCTTGTTGTTGTGTCAAGTCGAACAAAACTGCCTTCTCTTCATCCAAAGCCTTACGTACAGCATTATATTCTTCCAATTTCTTATTAGCGGACAATGGATTTCTTTTCAATGCGATGCGATAGGCTTCACCAAGGCGTTTTACATCCGCTTCTATGCCTTTAATTACCGACTTTTGAGCGATAATCTTTTCTGAGAACCCGTTTACAACTTGCGAGGCATCAAATATTTTCTTTTTAAAACCTTGATTTATCTCATTACCAGCACGTACAGCTGAAACGACAAGAGAATCCAATTCTTTCGTGTTTTTAGCTAATTGGGCTTCCATCGCACGGAAAGTAGCTGGAGATGTATTGCCATCCATCCCAGAAATAGTAGATTTCAGCTTATCTATCTCTTCCCGTAACTTAATGACTTTTTGATAGTCTGCTTCTATGTGAAACGCTAATTTGGGCATACATCAATGTTTTGGATAAAAGTACATTAGACAAATGAAGTAGTAGAATTTTATGAGAATAGATACATGACAATGGAAAGATTGTCGTGAATATAGAATCATGCTCCTCTTTTTTGTCTCATAAGATCCTTTCCCGACATCTTCTTTACTTCTGTTCCATCTTTATCCTCATGGATATCGATAGGTTTATCAGCACTCATCAAGAGCAAAAGAAGATAAGGAAGATCCTCATACACCTCCCTGTAAGAAAGATGCAAATTTTCCATAAATAAGGTAATACTTCCTACGATGGTATTTCCTCCTACTATTTGGGTTTTACTGTTAGATTTGCCAGCTCCATCGCTAACTGGCAGACTACGAAAAAATCACGTCCGGTTATTAACTCAAAAGCGACAAAATACGCTTGCAATAATTCTTCTTTAGAACCTGAAAGCATCTGCCGTTCGAGGCTTTCAGCTCTTTTTTGATAATTCGGGACATCACCAACCACCAAGAATGAAAGTCCCTTGACGATATTCTCCAAATTGACAGGAGCGACCTTCATTAATTCCCGCACAGTGCCATTTTCCGGTAAATCGACCTTACTTAAATATTGGGTAGCCCTCATTATCACTTTGATAGAAGGAGCTTTGATTACATATACTGTTCCCCCTACAACAATAGCTTTTCCATAAGTACCGGAAAGTAACTCTGATATGTTTTTTGAAACCTCACTCATAGTTTAAATATTAGAGGGTGATTGCTCACCCTCGTCATTAACTTATCCACCCAAAGTTGTATCCTCCCCGTCTTCCCAGCGCTCAATAGGAACGCCGGCTTTGGTTGGTTTCAACGCCGTAAAAACAAGGGCTAAGCCAATTGCCTTTTCATTCGCTTTACCAGAAGCAGAAACACCGGCACGAGGAAAAATAATTTTCACACCATCTTCAGTTGTGGCACGGACGGTAAACTCTTTACTTTCTACATGATCGGCACGTTCCCATGTACCCGGCTTACTTTCTGAACCCGCAGTAAACTTACCTCCTTGGAATTTAGCCTTAGTTTCAAGATCATACATACCAATAGAAGCATTGATCTTAACCGCACCCGGCTTTTTAGAGGAATAATAGGTATTTCCAGCTACATCTTTGTAATCCTTAACCTCCGGATCTTCATCCTCATAAGTGAAGGTGTCCTCATGAACTACCGGGACTTCTTCAAAAACAGAACCTTCGGCACCACCAGCCCCGATCGGCGCAACCTCCAGCTTCTGAAGGTTTACCACCACAATTTTTTTATTCTCTGCCATAACTATTTTACATTTAAAACTTCAAACAAAACACTAACATTCACATAATGACACTTTAAAGCAGTATCCGCTTCCGTTCCTATATTATAGATAGAATAGCGATAAAAAGAACCATTATAGGAACCTGTACTCCTTAATATCTTCATAGCTTGTCTTTCAAGCTCATTCAGTCGGATAGAGTTGGCTTCATTCTTGCTCAAATCGGGCACACAAAGATTCACTTCTGCGAAAGACTTCTTCCAATAAGTCCCCGGCTGTTGCTTCTTCGTGTGAATGACAATCCTTTCGGACTTCAATTCACCCGTCAGCGTTTCCCCGTTGGGTACTATGCTTATTCCGAAAGCCTTGCAATCCCGGTAGAGAATGTTTCCTATGTCGGTAGTTACTATCATCCCAATGCTTTGATACGTTGATTGAGAATGTTCAAATACTCGCCCATATAATCACGCTGTTGCAGAAGCAAATCACGTTGGTGTTCATTTTTTACAACTTCTTCAAACTTGGGAGTATCTACAAAAGCACACAGCTTACTAAACTTTTCGGCTAAATCCTGCTGCTCAATAAGCAAACGGTCAAGGAAAGTATCAGCGCACTTATATGTTTCCTCAAACTCATCTTTAGGAAGCCATGATTCTATATCATTATCATACTTCACATGATAGCCATTTATAGACCGTTCTTCTTTTGTTAGCTTTCCACCTACTGCAATCAAGCATTTTTCGTCAGCTTCGCCCATTTTCATAGGTTCAGCTTCAATCTGTTTTGTTCCAATGTACTTTTTCATTTTTCAAATTCTTCTTTTAATCGTTTCTCCGCATGAAGAGCGGCACCACTTAAAACATCATACCCTTTAGATTCTACGAATGATGCGTATTCCGCTTCGTTTTTCAGTGTCAAACCGTCTTTATCGACATCGTAATCATTGGACGTTCTCAAAGTGAGTGTATGGTCTTGATAATCCCCATGTTCCTCTGCGTACTTCACAGCTTCATCGCCTACATCAATCATCTTCTTTTCAACCTCCCATTCTCCTTCATCGAAAAAGGAGTCGACATCTGAGAAATCGAAATCTACATCCATAATTCCGAGTAGTTAAAGTAGTTTGTACTCTTTACCGTGTAGACTTCGCCTTGACCTCTTACGCCATCACCATCCATGCAACGTACTTCATCGCCAGCCTTGACAGTAATTCTTTTCTCACATACTACATGATAATTCGGACGATACACAGAGCCGTTATCAGATGAAAACTCTTTGGTAGTGTTATCATCACAACGGCATTTGCCTACCTCCTGCCAGTATTCACCACCTGTACCGGGAATGGGTCTTCCGAACTCATCCTTAGCCATCGGGGTGATAACTTTAACCTGCAATATGTGTGGAGCGAATATCATAAGAAAGTCACTTTAGGTTTGTTACCCAGTTCGTCTTTCAAACCGTACTGTTTACACAGCCATGAGTACAATTTCATTAGACTATCAACATAATTAGACCAAGACACAGAAAATCCGCTTTCGCTGACCGAAGATGGATTTTGTATCATCCACGGAATTTGCTTTGCACAAGCGACCTCTAATCTTGCCCGATTTTCCTCGGCAAAAGGTTCTTCACCATCCAATCCCGTTCTTGAAAGTATATTTTCAACTACAAGATTAGACGGGGTGTTCTTATCAAATACGCTTAGTACAAACTCCTTGTTACTCATGGCTGCTATCATTCAATATGGTGTAATCAGTTTACTATATGCGGTATAGCTATAATGCGTACAATGTTTAGATTTATAGATGTATCTGAACGGACATTTGGGAACATTAATTCGTATCCCTTGAATAGCCGCTTCCTCTTTCATCGAACACATCATAGCCGGGTTATTTGCAACCAAGAAGACGGGAGGTGTCATGGTCAGTACAACACAATCAGCCGGAACCGTTTCCAAAGTGATAAACTGAATATCCGGCAGACCAACATCAACCGATGGATTCACGTATTCACACTTAGGAGATTTCACACTTGATGCCTGCACGCTCAACGAAACCAAAGACATCATTAAAAAGCCACACATGGCAAAAATAAAATTCTTCATTTCTTTTCTGATTTATAAAATTAGACAATGGAAGGGTAGAAGCACTACCCTATCCTTTTACTCGATACCTAATGCTTCTTTCAGTTTGGCTGTTGATTCTTCATCCAGTTCTGCAACCTTAGCCAAAAGAGTTTCCTCTTTCATATTGCCGGAAGCCTGCGCACCGATAGACTTCAAAGCGTCAACCAAAGCCTTCTTCTCAAACTTCTTTTCAAAGAGGGAGATTTTCACCTCCTTCTTTTCTTCAGGGGCTTTCACTTCGGTATTTTTTGCCTCAATCCGTTCAGCAAGTCTGCGGCTTTCCATATCCAGCACACGGGCTTCCTCACCGACTTCAATCACTTCACCGGGAGTATAATACTTTCCGGTGAACTTGTCGCGGAAAACTGATATAACCTTTACTTTCATATCCTACCTCCTTATGCTGATTGGATGGATGCAATTTCGCTCAAATCGAAATTGGTAATCAAATCTGGATTGGAAATCTGCGGAATCCACTCTGCCGTATATTCCATGTAGCGACCGTTTTTGTCACGGTAGTTAGAGATAAGCATCTGCCCCTCTGACGGGGTATAAGTACGTCCCTGTACCGGGTCTGTCGCTTCATACGGAGTATGATGGCGCATATAACCAATGTTGTCAGAAGGTAACAGAGTAATACGGTTATCCGCGTAAATCTGCACGTTTTTTCCCGTCTGGTCTTTCACATAGTCCTCCTTGATTTCGATGCGAGGCAGACCGATGCCGGTGAACACTTCGGAAGCCAAAGAAGAGGAAACCAATCCCGTACTCAACTTCATTTCGTTGCTGCCGAGAATCATCTTGTACTGCTCACCAAATTCAGATGAACCAAGAATAAGCTTGTTGAAAGATGCACGAGTCATAACCATCTTGGCATAAACGCCATAGTCCGGTGCCAAGGAATGAAGTTTCTCTCTCAAATAAGAGATAAACATATTCTTTCCGTCCACAACCACATCTCCACTTTTCGGCTTGATAAAATTGAACGGAAGGGTAATCTCCAGCAGTTTATTATTGGTCTGACCGGAAGTGATTGCAGCATCCTTGTTGTAAACGGTGGCTTCACCAAGCATCAACAGCGCACCGACAATAATATCCATACGCTTGTGGGCGGCAAGGGTAATCTGACGGTAGTCGTCTGCCAGGAAATTTACAATTTCTTCCATTGCAGCCTTTTGGTCGGCTGGCTTAGCTGCATTGAACTTGTCAATCAAATCCTGCAATTCGGAAAGACGGTCAATAGACATCTGATAAGCATCACCCAAATAGGCAATCTCACCATATCCAGAACCGATGTTCCGACGTTCACGGATGGGTTTCTCTCCAAAACGTGAATTGATAGAGCCGGCCATAACTCCGGTTACAGAACCGATATAATCCTTGAACACACGAGTAGTTACTCTGCGGAAAGTAAGATACTGTTGCCAATAGATTGTGTCCTTGCGTGTCTGGTTCACACGTCTGATGATAGCGGAAACGATGTTCGCATCATCGAATAATGTTTGAATCGTTAAAAACATATCCTACCTCCTTACTCGTTAAATTCAAACCATCCCTTCATGTTGGCTTTATCGTTCTCGGAGAACGGCATAACCAATTTTGAGGGTTCAATTTCTGCGGCTGTACGAAGCAATGAAACCAATGTGATTCCGTCCTCAACCTTTGTACGGTTAAACAGAGCCGAATTAGCCACATGCTTTTGCTTTAAACCATCAACTGCAACCGCATTGAATAATACAGCATCTTTGGCAATATTCTCACCAAAAGCAGCCTTGATAGTCAATACATCGTAGTTGGCATTAGACTTATCAATTGCCGTTACTTCTGCACCTTTCTTGCCGTTTCCGACAAACATACCCACATAAGCCAAAGAGTTCTTAGCTACTTTAATAGACAAAGCCTCTCCACCAGTGGTATAGGCTTCCGCAACTCTCACATTGATTACCGCATAAGCGAACTTGTTTTTCAAGTCCGCACAAATCGGTGTAAATCCGGGAAGAAAACTTCCCACTACCAGGTTCTGCGTATCAAGTTTGAACGGACCACGTCTACGAATGCCGGTCTGGACATCGTAGCGTTCCTCTTGCTCAACGGGCGGAACCAAGTCATACTTAAATCCTGCTGACATAATTAATTCTTGTTTTGTTCAACAATAGTTTTCGTACCCTCATCAATCATTTTAGCGATAGATTCAGATTCTTTCTCAATCTTCTCTTCCGCTGATTCGGGAGGGGTTACGCCTTTGAAGCCGTCATTTGCGAACTCCTGCTTCAAGTCCTTGAAGTATGCGTCCAAGTCCTCATCGTCCTTAATGGCGCATCGTTTGGCGTAGTTTTCGGGAATACCATACTCTTTTGCCTTTGCCAAAATCTGCTGGCTACGTGTTGCTTGAGCCTTTTCCGTTTCAAACTGTGTTAGCTTATCAGAAAGGTTCTTGTTGGAGTCAATTAAAGCTTGCGCCCATGCAGGCACATCGTCTTTATTCTCTTCCGTTTTGATGGTTGTGGTAGTCTCGATTGGCTTACCGTCTTTAAGGTTATGTTTCTTCTCGTAGTTGGAAACTGCGGTCTTGGAAGCATCCCCGGCACGGAAATCACCATAGGAGTTAAGCACGTCCGAAAAACTGATACCCTCAACAATAAAGTTTACCTTTGTCTCGTCCGTTACACCCTCTGCTTTTTTAGTAGCGATTCGGGTTAAGATAGCAGTGTCCACCCCAGTAAACTTCTGTTGCAGCCCTGCCAAAATTTGTTCTAAGATTGTCATACCGTATGAATTAAAATTTGAGATTCAATTTGCGGAAATAAAAATACTACCAATACAGATGACTGATAAATATTTAGGCTTCCCATTCACGACAATCAATCCATTGTCGTAAATACGGTATATAAAGTAGTCAGTAAGTGAATGAAAGGGGAATAATTGGAGTGGTAGAAAACCACAATCAGGTGATTGTGGGAAATGAGCATAAAAAAGGCGTGAAACTGAGTGAATCACGCCTTTTTTATGCTAGCAATCTTTAAATCTTAGTCCAATTATCTCTATTCTCTATAAAATTAGAAAACCCTTTTTTATATGCAACAAAATTATTATTAATTGAGTTGAACCAACTTTCATCCTCGTTTTTTTTATACAATCTTCTTATGAAGTAATCTATTTTCGTATACTCTGAAGAACCTTCAAACCTTTCAACGAATCCTATACATGCAAGCCGAACTTTATTAAAGTCTACATTAGTTTGAATTATAGAATTAATATGTGGATCAGAAAACGAATACCCTATTGTTAGCAACTTATTGCAATCATTACAATCATTTGCAAAATTAGTAAATCCGATATTAAAAGGATTCATTAGACTTCTTTGAGTCTTAGTATACCCAACAATTATCGGGCTAAAAATTAAATTCTCACTCGGATTTCCGCCTTGAGCAGTTAAGGATTGCACCTCTCCAGTTATCGTAGATTTTACAACTCTATATTTATTCTCTACAAATTTAAAAGTCCAATAGATAGAGCCATGTAGGTAAAAGTAACTTAAATGAGAGTCTTTATTTCTTAAATAATCAGCTTTATAAACAATACTGTAATCAGATAACAAATGTTCCCCCATATATATTTTACGCTTTGAAAGAATCTGAGGTATCATAGCGTCATAATTTGTGGTATATATTTTTACTGAATATTTCTTGTTCAATAAAGATTCAATAAATTCGTTCAATCTTTCATTTAGTAGTTTATACTCAGCAGCACAAGCTTTTTCATCATATCCCTTAATGAGTTGAATAACAATATCCACAAAATGTTTGTATATAGAATAAAAATGCCTCCTTTTCTCTAATTTATCAGATATCTCATTTAGTTTTTGCTGGATGGAGTCTATTAGGACATTAACAGCAGGAGTAAATGACGTATTATACGAATTCCTGTTTTCATTGGTTGACGCTATAACATAATTCATTATAGATTCCGATGCAGCAATCACTGTCTCGAAATTAACAGTGACTCCGTCCTCCTCTTCATAAAAAGATTTTAATGTATCAAATATAAATTTACCCCAAGTTGTATTACTATCATACATATATTCTTTATCTTCAATTATTCTATCAAGAATATCTTTGGAAAATGGAGCTCCCCATGCTACAGGAAAACCTGCACCTAGTAGTAATACTATTTTCTTTCTCTTTTTCATATTTGTATTTTGGATTAGAATCCCAACATTGCGGCCGGAGGTATATTCAGCACTCGACATAGCAACCTCGCAATTTTGAGGGTCGGTTCCGAACGTCCGGAGATATAGTCATTCACACGCGATGGACTTATTCCAATCTCACCAGCAAGTTGCTTTTGACTCATCCCTTTCTCTTCAAGAGATAGCTCTATCAATTCCGCAACAGTCGGTTTTTCTATCGGATAATGTTCTTTTTCGTATGCTATCACAATATCGGACATAACTGTAAGCTCCACCGCATTCTTATCATTTGAAGGCGTATTGTCATCAACCAATGGAAGAAGTTCCTCCACTCTCGCCAAAGCAAATTCATACTGTTCTTTCGTTACTTTATTCATACTTCTATCTCTTAAATGGTTGAACAATCTATCTTATCGTAATCTTTATGAGTACCAACCCAGCGAATGAAGACGTACCCAATTGTAAACTTAACAACGACAACCAACCGATAGTTGTTGCCTCTGATATTGAAAACGTAGTGTTGGTTGCCTACATAGTCAGCAGAAAGAAAATCCACTTTAATGTCTGATAGGTTCTTCCATTCAGCTTTTTCCGCTATATCATACCAACGTTCTAAGGCTATGCGTGAATCTTCATAGCCTTTCGTCTCGTAGAACTCTTTCAATTTCTTATGTGATACAATCCTCATACCTCTTTTGTTTGATGCAAAAATATGAATTAATTTTGAATTATAAAATTTTTCCAGAGAATATATTCTATAATATAGAATTTAGCAATAAAAAAGCGGAACTAAATTAGCTCCGCTCAATAGTACGATAAGAACATGAAGTAATGAATTATCCTTTGGAGTTAGGAGACGCTGCATTGTTATTCTTTGCCGCTTGTTCCTCTTTGATTTCTGCAAGTTCCTCTTCTACCCTATCAGCATTTCCGGCAAACATGATTCCCTCACGCGTTGACCAGATGCCACCACTGACAGCGGAAACGGCAGTAGCCACCTTATCATTCAAATCATCAATCATATATGGAACCAGTTCTGTCTCTATGTCAATGGTTTGCGATGCCTTGCTAAACTCGGTTGGATTGATAGAGCCTAAAGCAGAAACAATAAAATTTACTCTCCGCTGCAAGAACTCACCGATAGCCTCACCGTGATTTTCTACCGCCATATGTGCACCCATGAACATAAAGCGGAAAGCGGTTCCTGATGCTTTGCCTACCCCCTTCAACGTCTCAAAGGATATTCTTGGAGTGTTTGACATATCATAAGCCATATTGGTGAGTGTTTCTGCTTCAAAACGTACCGTATCCGGAACTTGGTTCCACGTCAGATACTGGGCATCCGCACCTTCACCTGTAAGTTTGACCATTCTATCCTTAACCTTACCCATGAAACCCTCTACATCACCAATTAGCTTCAATAGTGGGAAGAAATGGTAGTCTATACAATCAGCATAATTGGATAATAGTTTCTCCAACCGGACCCGGAAGGTCTTTATCTTCTTGCAATAAGGTTCAGGACGATAAGCATAGAGAACCGGTAGTTTTGGGAATCCATGAGCAAAAGGCGTTCTTTCTTCATACCCTTTAGACAAATCCCATTGATAAACCATTTTGTCCGTGATAGTCATAAAGCAGGTGACCTCCGAATCATCCATGAGCTTCTTTTTATACTCACGTGAGAAAGCAATCATTTTACCTTCATCGTTAAAGAACGGGTATAGCTTATCACCTCTGAATGGAGACCATAACACGCTTTTCAGTTTCTTGGTGGGCTTGACCTTGCCACCGAACGTAGTCTTAACTTTCTTCCAAAACTTTGCCCAAAACGAATCATCATCGGTAACATACCAATATTCTGCCGCTTCTTGTTCGGAGAGCCAGGCACGGACAATCTTCTTGTTTTGGTATTTGATTTTGTTGGATTTAAATACAGCCTTTACCGCATCCAGCAGCTTCTTTTCATCATCATCAGTCGGAATGCAATCCATAGACGGTTCTGTGCCGACCGTGAAAGCAGTTTGAATGTTCACTATATCTTGTTCCAATGGAATAGAAATACGGTTCACCGGTTCAGTCTTATACTTTGCTTCGATTTCATAAGTCTTACCAGTTTTTTCATCGAAAACTTTTTCGGATTCCTTATCAAGTACTTTTCTGTCCGGATACTTTTCTTTATCCACAATGATTTCGTGGCGTTCCGGATTCCAATCATCCCAAAGTTTGCAACGGTCGGGAAGTTCAGTCTTCCTACCTTTCTTCAGGTAGTTTATCTTCTGCCCGATGTCAGGCAATGCTAATATTTCTTCTAAATTCAATGGCATAGTTTATATTTTTAATGTGTGAATATTCCTGTTAAATCTTTCGGCTTCTGAATCTGACCAAGAAGCTCACCCAATACATAGTAACGTACAGCATCTATTCCGTGATTGTCATGGTCTTCCGGTTCGTTGATATAGTTCCCGTCCTTATCCTTTGCCCAAACATACTTTCTGAACTCGCTTTGCAAGTTGTACGAGCGTTTGGTTATATAAATCTCCATATCTTTCATTTTGTCAATTCCGGCATTGATAGAGCCTGCACCTTTCTCTACGGCATATATCTTGATTCCTCCGTTGTGTATCTCTTGAATCAAACGTGGGTCTGCGCTGTCAGCAATGACTTTCAATCCCCACGGGCGAAGAGTCTTGATGATGTCAGAAGAAAGCAATCCAGTACGGTAATCCACTTCATCCAAGTAAAGGGCGTTATCAACGATACCACAACGAATGGAAGCAGACGGGTCATGCGTATAACCGAAGTCTTGCCCGAAAGCAATTTTCTTTGCCCAAGCCGGGAACTCGTCAACAATTCCCCACTTCTTGAACACAGCACCTTCTGCAACGTCAGCCCACCGGCCGATAACCACATGAGCATACTTTTCAGGATTACTCACCTTCATATCTTCCACCTCTTTCAGGAACTCAGGAGAAAGGTTATCTAAGTTATCAAAATACGTAGTATGGATATGGAGCACATTCGGATGAGTGGAAATCTGAACCTGCACACCGTCAATCTCTACCAGCTTGTGAGTTTTCTCAATGTATTTCTTGTAGATGAAGTGATTGGAATCGCATGGGTTCATTATAATGATAATCCGGTTCTGAATACCCTTCTTGCGAATGGAGAGCATTATCTTGTCGAACTCATCTTCGCTTGTCCACTCTTCCGCTTCATCGCAGACGAAAGTCGTAATGCCTTGAATGGATTTCAGTTTTGCTGTCTGGTTCCCGGAAGAAGTCTTGATACCCCGAAACATGATACGGCTCTTAGTCATCTTATTGACTATGTCCGTCTTTGTGGTCTTGAAATATTTCGTGGTACCGTCCAAATCTATCTTCTCCATCATTTCGGGGATGATAGACATACCGGCAGAAACCATCGTGTAACGGGTGTAAAGAATCTGATGCACAATCTTCTCTACAGGAGTCATTTCAAAAGTCAACCGCTCAATAAAAGTAGAAGCATTGAAAGACTTTCCGCTACCACGCCCACCGGTAATAAGAATTATAAATTTTTCCTTATCCTCGTATAATGGATGGTAAATTTCTTGGGGTACTATCATTTTAGCTTGTCTTTAATCCAGGAATCAATGTTGATGCCATGCTCTATGTCTGTTGGAATATCAGCGTCTTCATCCTGCTTGCGTTCAACCTTTCTCCAATCCTCATCATGGTGATACAGCCAAACAGACATTGCTTGCAAGTTTGGTGCCAACTCGCTTTCGCTAACTTGTAATTCATCTTCGCCCGTCAAATTCCCTTCTGAATCACGGAGCTTTCTTACCACGGTGCTTTTGGTTTTTATGCCACCGAGAGCCATTGCAAGGAATTTAGCCCTTACAGTGGCATTGATTGTCGCGCGCCCACGCGCTAAGACTTCGGATATTTCGGTGTACTCACTTTTCTTTTCGCAGAAAGTTTGTGGTAAAATCCCAATGGCATAGGCAATTTCCTTATCAGTGAATCCCTTTTTGGCATACGATTCCACGAGAGAAAGAAAGTCCTCGCTTGTATAATCAAACTTTGGCTTTCTTCCTCCTTTACCTTTTCTATTTTGAGATTCGCTATTGCTCATATTACTTCTTTAATTTTCCACATTTCTCACATTGTTCATACCTGAACTCAGAGAACATCACACTACCTTTCCAAACATAATGATGAACACAAAACAGGTTTTGCTTTAGAACATTCCTTATCCAAAGTATAAAATCGCCAATCATAATTTTAACCGTTATTGTTACCCATATATACACGGCGAGAAATTGGCTTGTTTCCATAGACATCAACTCCTCTTTTTGAGAAATAGCTATCTATTTTCTCAGCATATCTTCCCATTATAGATTTCGTTCTATCCCTTATGTTTCTTTGTCTTGCAGAACCTAACCCGTATTGCCCTTCCAGCGTTGTACATTATTCGTCTGGACTGCTGATATAACTGGCTATATGTTTTCTTTCTAACTCAGCTTTCCTCCCAATAATTAATCTATTCTTTCTACTTGTTCATCAAATACTTCTCCCTTTATGAACTTCATATCCGGATCATACCCGAACCTTTCGCAGAAAGCGGCTTTAGCTTCATAGGTATCAAAGGACAACATCACATAGGCATCCATGTTCTCGACTTGCTTCTGTGCGTTTTCTTTCACCTGATGCTTGACCTCTTTCATGTGGGCAACCTTTTCGGCACGTTCCAACTGCTTGGCGGCTTTATCGGCTTCTTTCTGTTCGGAAACTGGGACCATCATATCAGACAAAGCATCCGCAATAGAGTTTTCCTCTTCGGTCTGCAAAAGATAGTCGACACCAATCATATTCAAGTCTGCATCGGTCAGACCTGCATCTTTCCAGTCAATATCAGGAACAATACGGGCAAGAGCGTCAAAATCCCATGTACCTTGTGCATTAGGGTTGTTCATTAGAATGTTTAACTCCTTTTCCTGCTGCTCGTCCACGTCTATGACATCGACACGAATACGGTAGTTATTATCGGGGAACTTCTGCAATTCATCCATGACAGACAAACGTTGATGTCCGCTAACTACGGTAAGCCCGGTACGCTTATTCACAACTATTCCACCTACCAATCCGAATTTCTTGATGCCACGTTTCAGTGTCTTACGTGATTCATCAGATAGTTTTCGGGGATTATAATCCGCAAAGTGAATGGCAGAACGATTAAGTTCCATCGATTCACTCTTTATGTATTTTGATAATTCCATATTAGCCATTACTTAGACCGAAACCTCTCTGCCGAAGAGTATTCCTTTCGGCTCTTGCTATAAGATTATCACGAGATTGTTTTGCACGCCTGCTTGCGGCACTGCTACTCCATGTATTTTTTCTTCTCCAGTTAGCTTCGCTCAATCTTTCTGCCTGAGCATATATCTGTTCTCTTGTCTTTCTTTTTCTGACTCAGCAATTCTCCTTATTAATTTTGTTGATTATGATACTCCCAAAGCACTCTTTCAGCCATCGGGAAAACTCTGTAAATTCTCTGTAAATCTTGCGGGTAATTCTTCTCCATCCAAAGCATACAATCAAGATTGAAACCTACTCCCGAACTGGCTTTCAATGAATACCGAACTGGTTCAGGTAAATTGTGCTGCCTCATATAAGCAAGAATATCCTTTTGTGTCCAATCAGCCAAAGGATAAACCATACCGTTATTCTCGTAACCGTTTACCTCATACCCTTTCAACATAAGCCTACGATTCATACCATCAGCTTTTTTCATGCCCAAGAATGTATAATAAACTCCATGAGTAAGCTGCATAGCCTTTACCACATCTGCCAACTTCAATAGCTTTACTTTCGGATTTGGCACACAATACATACCGCCACGGAGAATATAAGTAAGGTTCCAATGTGGTACTTGAACAAACTCTATCTTCGGATACTTGGCTTTAGTCCAGTTTATCCAACGGTTAATATGCTCCAAATTCTTGACAAAGTACATGAACACGCAAACAATCCGGTCAAACTTTGGATAGACTAAATCAAGCAGAACAAGCGAATCCTTACCAAGTGATAAAAACAGTAAAGCCTCATTCGATTTTACCCGAATGAGGTCTATATACCGGTTCGCTCGTTCTACCTTGTTCATAGGTTAGCCACCGTTTAATCCCATTGAAACACGTAAATCAGCGTAACGCTGCCTACGTGAACCTAACTGCGTAGTACTTGCTGTACCTCTACGATTGGCAACCAATCTACCACCTGCCCCTGCACCATTCATATTTCTGCGAGGCCCGGCTACTCTGTTAATTCTTCTTGCGACTCTGCTTTCTAATTTTAAAAGTTAAACAAATCAATCTATATGTTTCTCTAATATCTTACCCAAAGTATAATCCATTTGTGCGGCAAGATATTCTTCGCCTTGATATTCGTAAACAATATCATTACCGTTTTCATCTGTGAGAATTACTGCTTCTGCGTTCTTTACCTCTACAATGATATAAGGACGCTTGCTCGTATATGCACCTGTCAGAAGCTTGATGGCATCATACTTGATAGGCTTTAATTCAGCCTCTCCTTCTTCAGGTAGTTCTGCATCAGCCGGATATTCTTTGCCACCACAGAGGTAAGTGATATACTTCTTAGCGTTAGTTGGTCTGATTTCACGGTATTCGTGAGTTTTCTTGCCTGCTAAGATTTCATCGAAATACTTCTGTTTAATCGAGAGTGTTAAAATATTCATAATCGTGCCATTTTTAATTGAATAACTAAGTAGTTGCGGGTAACGGATTCGAACCGCTGACCTTCACCAAGTCAAAGTGACGAGCTGACCACTGCTCTAACCCGCGATAGCGCCACTAAGGTACAACCATAACCAAAGACACAGAAACATCTTCAATCGTTATTTATGACAATCGATTTATTGTCGTAAACTAAGCCATTTATCCCGTTTTTCTCTGCACGCCTCTAAAATAGGCGCACAGCAAGAAAACAGTTCACCACTTTCAGTACGGTAATCGTACTGGTACATTCTCACTCTCTTACCTCTCAACCTGGTGTTGTAGGTGGTGTAATTTTCTTTGCCGGGTTGGCATACACTGCAACCGTTTTCGTTTATTGTGTTCATAAGCTATTTATTAAGTCCACGTACTTTTTTCAAATATTCGGTAAATTCTAACAATTCATAGAACATTCGCTTCTTCTCTATGTATTTAAGACCTTTTCGTCTAAGACCTCGCTTGTTTCTGGATACGCACATTTGACAACCCATAACACCAACATAGATATAAGATAAATGATGTCTTTTAGATTGTTTTAAAGCCCACCGAATTGATTCACGGCAATATCTGTAACTATCATTCTGGACACCCTCATAACCTTTACTCATTATGAAGTGCCCTATTTCGTTCGCTTCTTCTTCTGAATAGCAGATTGTAAATATATTATTCATTGCTTCTTTGCTTTACTTGTTCAACTAAAAATCTTTTAAACTCAGACTTATATTCATTGAATATTATCTTGTATTGCCGCCCTAATTTAGGTAGCTGCTCATAGCCCTTACCGTGCAAGAACTTGGCAACCAACTCTATCTTTTGGCGGTTGTCGAAGCCTCTATCTTTGCACATGTTGGTAATACATACATTCGCCTTGCTTGATGGTTTCTTTCCAAAAGATGGTACATACCCATGCGCCTCACGTACATAAGTTCTTGGATAGCCAACGGCATCACCTAAATACTCACCGGTGATGCAATCAAATTCACCACTAATTAAACTATCTGCTATTTCACCCATAATAATCAATATTTAATGTTTCACATTCAATCTTTCTTCACTCGTATAAGCCACTACAAGCCCAGTTTCATCATGCCGTATCGTGACATACTTCTCGCTCCTCTCTATAGTAGAGAAGTTATAAGGGGTTACCAGCTTGCCAAACACTTTGCCTAGTTGCTTCGTCAATGGGGCTTCGGGGCTGATAACTAAAACTAAATCTGCTTTCATTTTTGATTTTTCCATATATTGTAGTCCGAACGAGATTCAAAACACATAAACCCACCATAAACCTTAGCAATTACAGAAGGACTAAATGGACATTCTTTGATTGCCCTATACCTTGTTTCTACTTGTGCAAAATATATTCTCATAATCTGTCGTATGTATTAGGATAATTACGCTTGAAATACTCTCTGTCAATCCAAAAATCAAGAAACATCTTTCTATCAGCTTGATGAAAGCGTTCTTGTACTGTTACACGGATTTTCTTGTCATATTTGGCATATAGTTTACAAATCACAGAACCAGCTTCTAATGCCGATTTTAATGTTCTTGGTGTACTCATAATCATTTGTATTATGGTAGCCAGAAAGCTACAGAATTAATATCATAATAACTTTTTCAACTTTCTAACTGCCTCTGCTTTCGATTTAGCCCATACAGCAGGATTTATATCGCCATCTTCGTTTATAATTTCAGCGGCAAGATACCAATATTCAATGCTGTCTTTGTAACCTTCGTCTTTTACATATTTTCTTGCTTCTTTCATTGTATCGAACTCGGCTATAATATTTTTATGTTTACCATAACATACGGCAATTGTAACTACTATGTTGCCTATTATAGATTCCTTTTCGGTACTAATCAGTTCTCCATTCTGCTCAATCCATAACATTGCATCTTGACCATTCCAAGAAAAATCAAACGCTTTGTTTATGGGGTTATACCTGCCCTCTAAAATCGTTCCTTCTTTCAATCCTCGAATTTCAGCCAAACACCAATATCCAAAATCTGTGATAATCTTTACCCGCGCTTTTGCTTTGATCGATTTATTCATATTGATTCTGCGTTATGCAGGGCTTTCGCCCTGCTGGTTAATTATTTAATATCGTAATCTCTTTGTTGCCTATCTCTGTATCTACATTCAAAACCTCATATTTTTGAGCCTTGTAGTTGTAAACGACCTCACAAGTATTGAAACCTCTACCATCTTCTCTTTGGTCACATACAGTATCTATATGCTGATACATTTTATTGCCTAACATGAAGTTTATTTTGCCTAATGTACAGAAGTAGAATGCTACTGCATACTTCAATGTATTCTTTTCATCAATCTTCTTTGTTGCCATGATCGTATATGTTTTATTTGTTATTACTTCGTTTCTGATGATGCAAAGATAAAGCAAACTTTATTAAAGGCAACACTTTTGATATAGTTTTCTTTATCAATTAAGAATAATTAATAAATCAAACTTTATCAATATTAGGTTATACGATAAAGTTTGCATTACTTTGCGGAGTAATCAAAATAAAGTATAGTTTATGGATTTACGAATAAAAGAAATAATGAATGAGCGTAATGTTACTTCTGCGTGGCTCGCTGAACAAGTTGGTATTTCAAAGGTCGCTGTCAGCAATATTGTAACAGGTAAATCATCGCCTTCTTTGGATAATCTCATAAAGATAGCCGGTGTTCTTAATATATCTATCACTGAATTGATAGGGGAAGAAAAAGAGGAAAGCACTATCACCTGCCCTCACTGTGGGAAGAAAATTAAAATAGAGAAAGGAGAATAGATATGAAAAAGAAGTTTGTAATCAGAAAAATTATGATTGGCAGAGAATCCTTGTATTTGTATAAAGGAGAGTATGGAAATACATTTGGCTATGGCATCAACCAAGTTTATGAAATTAAACAATTTGATACCAAAGAAGAAGCTGAAAGTATTATTTCTCAATTAGGTGATGGAATGTACGAAATAGTAGAAGTGTACATAAAATAAGCCGGAGCTAAACTCCGGCTTTCAACCTTTTCATCATTTCCCCATATATCCAATCCACATCCTGCCGGAAATACTTATACAACTGATAAGAAAAAACAAGATTATTACGGTTATCGGATATGGCCGTCTGCGCACTAACGCCTAAGACCTCCGCTAATTTATTCCGAAGACCGTTCTTCATCTTCCCGCCGGCGAGAGTGCTTGGAGAGTACAAAAACAGGATGATAAAAATGAATTTCTTTCGTTGGGTAACATTCCCTGACCTAAATATCTCCTTTTGAGAAATAATCTCTTGGAACCACCGATATAACATTCCTATCATATCAAGGTCCGTCAATATAGGTTCTGTCAGCTCTTTTTCCCTTTCCGATAACTTTGATTTCTGCTCTCTAATTGATTTTATTTCCGCAATTTCTGAAAACATGGCACAATTATTTAGAAGTAAATAGTATATTTGTACTAAATAATCGTGTGGGGAGGTAACGTTACTGGTGGTTCGGGGCGTTGCCTCTTGTATTTTTTAGAATGGAAGATCTTCTCTTGATTGTTCAGGTTGATAGAGTTTCGATTGTGGACTGGCTTCTTGCTGGGCAAGTCTACTTCCCAATAACTCCAGCTTATCAACAAATATTTCTGTCACATACCGCTTTGATCCCGTTCTATCCTCATACTGCCGGGTCTTGATCTTGCCCTCGATATAGATTTGAGAACCCTTCCTGACATACTTTTCTACGACCTCGGCCAGACCTTTCCAAAAGATAAGACTATGCCATTCCGTGCGGTCTGGAACCTGGATCCCGTTTTGAAGGGTATAGCCTTTCTCCGTTGTAGCAAGCGATAGATTGGCGACCTTTGTCCCGGCAACTTCTTTCACTTCAGGGTCCTTTCCAGCATAACCGAGAAGGATTACTTTATTTATGCTCATTCTTCATTCTTTTTTTGTTTTGCAAATTCTATAACATATTCAACGCCGGCATGAAATCCTTTCTTATAGCCATCTTTGTATTGGTTATTTGAGATTCCATAGTAGTACGCTGATCCGATACACAGGGTAAGCCCTATGGCGGTCAATACAATTCCTAATCCGAAATATGGATAAGTAATGTCTATACGAAATGGTTTGAGCTGAATAGATATTCCAGATGTCATGACAAATAGCATCAAAAGCGATATTATCGCCCATATTAAAGCCTTAATCATTTCGTGCCTCCTTTCAGTAGTTCTGGGTTGTCGTATATGTTACCAACGACTTCATAATCAAAATTATCAATAATACCATTATCTATATCTTTTTGCTTAGGCATCCGAGTTATAAACTCCTCCCCAAAGCGTATTTCTGGACACATTTTTATAACTCCCGTTTGAGATTCAACCCATCTTTTGTCTCATGTTGTTCCTTTATGTGAGGCATATATTGTTCAGGATAGAAATCACTTTTTATAATTTTTCTTTTAACAATATCCCCCTCATATACTTCTTGTCCATTTTTGTCATACAAGCCCGTGAACTGGCCAACGGTTTGTTTATCAACGCACCAATCATCCATCTTAGATGAATTTTCTTTTCGTTGAGAAAGTATGTTGTACTCCCCATCAGGATAAACAATAAGAGACCCATAAACCCATTCGGTTGATTTAGTTATACGCCCTCTGAATTTGATTTTCCGGTTCATAATTATGCTAATTGTTTGATTTTACGATTGTATATTTCTTCACATAGTGCTTCGCACCACTTCCTGGCAATAGTCACTTCAACTGCATTGCCGATGAATTTCTTTTGGTCTGCCTGTGTGCCAATAAGTTCGTAGTCTTTCGGGAAACCCATTATCAGCTTCAGTTCATCAATCTTCAGCATACGCATAGTGATGTCTATGATGTTGTAAAGTGCCATAAATTCTTTGATTTTGACAGTCATAGGACTGTCTGTTTCATAGACTTCAATAGCGACTTCGCCGGTTTCAGTCGTGACAAGATATGGCGGCATTTTATCCATTCTTGCGATGAGCGTGAAACACGGTTTATCGACAGAACCGCCATTTGACGCAAAATGTGGGTTCATCAAGTAGTGCTGCTTCACGGTGACAAGTTTCTGCTTCGGGTTCGTCAGCACAGCCGGGTTGGGCTGTTCGATGCTTGAAAGCTGACCACCGCCCGAATACTCATTTGCGATGAAACTGCAAGATGCAACACCAATTTGACCTACCGTGCATATCGTTTGTGCTGGGTCTTCAATAGAATGACCTGTATTATTGAAGCGATAGTTTACAATAAATTGCGCTTTCACAAATGCGTGGTGGTCAATAGTCGTTATTGTTCCTGCCGGTTCTTCGACAGACACGTTCTTGCTGTCAGGCTGACCGCTGAATTGCTTTGACAGAAAAGACACTGATGCAAGTGCAAGACGCTGTTGTGTCGCGATAGTGGGGCAGGGTTCATCAAGTGACGGCGACACATACTTTCCGCGTTGGTTCATCGAATTGTATTTCACCATAAAGGCATCTTTGCCACCTGCGACAAACTTAATCAGTCCGGCATATATGCGTTCAAGCGTTTTTTCTGCAAGCGGTTTCTTTCGGTTGAAGATTGATTTGCCTTCATCTTCAAAGTCAAGAACTTCACGCACTGGCTTCCACTTCGGCATTGTGCCGAACAAACTTGCTGCACCTGTCTTGCAATGTGTCTGTTTCGGGAACACAACCGGCAGACCATTCTTCGCAAAGATGCCGAAGAAGCGTTTGCGCGATGTGTATGCGCCGAAGTCTGCTGCGTTCAGTATGCGATGCGTGAAGTTGTAGCCGTATTTCTTCACGTTGTTCACCCACTTGATATATGACTTGCCACGGTCTTTTGACACCGGCTTTCCGTTTTCATCAAGTTCACCCCACGACATAAATTCTTCGACATTCTCGATTTGAATATAATCGGGGTCTATTGCTTCGATGTATCTGAAAAGATGTTCTGCAAGTGTCCGGCTGTCTGCGTCACGTGGCTGACCGCCTTTTGCACGGCTGAAGTTCGTACATTCAAGCGATGCCCATAGCACAACAAGTGCGTCAGGGTTCTTCGTGCGACACTTCTGAAGATGATGCACAAGTGGTGACAGTTCAAGCGTTCTGATGTCTTCTGTGAAGTGAAGCGCGTCCGGATGATTTGCAGCGTGTGACGCAATGGCATTCACATCGTGATTGACACACGCAATGACTTCTGCGCACTGTTCGCCATGAAGACGCGCTGTGTTCACGCCGGTAGAAGTTCCACCGGCACCGCAAAAAAGGTCTATGTATAATAACTTTTTCATTTCACTATCTTGTTAGGCATTCATTAAACGCCTTTTCAAACACATCCGGACTTAACATTTTATTGGCAATAGCTTGAAATGCCGTAGATATAGCAGGTATATCGTTCAAATTAATGCTTACATCCTTTGGGGTTAGATTATCCGTTATCATTCTTGCGTAAAACATGGCTTTGTCAATAGACAGCCAAGCCAAAGGATTCACAGCTATTGGGACCAATTTTCGCATTGATATGTAAAAATCACGTATTGTAATCTTGGATGTTTGGCATAACATATCAATAGTAGAAGCGATTGATATTAGATGGTTCAGTTCTCCTGAACATCCATTATTTAAAAGCGTCTGACTTATGGCAAACCCGTATTTGTCGATATGAGGTTTAATATCGTCTTCCATGCTTTGCGTTATAACCGCAAGCGTTTCAACATTGACATTCGCAATCCTGCAAATGTTTGTATTGTACGATTCCATGAATCTTTTCAATTCGTTTATGTTCTTCTTTACTCCACGCCTGTAGTATGGAGTATTACGGCAACTATCGTAAATATTAAGTGCGTAATTATAAACTTGATCATTTACGAAGAGGACAATGTAAGTCAATGAAGTAACAAGTCCGTCTGTGTCTTTGTCTATTTCTTCCCAATTATTGTATTGTTTCATAATCATATAGCCATTAAATCAAACAATGTAGGAGCACTTACTTCGTTCTCCGCTTCCCGCAGATAAGAAAGCCCGTCTTTCCAATAATCATAATTGAGTTCTGTTGAAAGTCCCCTACGACCCAACTTGATAGCACAATAAGGGACAGTACCGATACCTCCGAACGGGTCAAATACCAATTCTCCTTTGTTCGAGTACCGTTCAATCAGCCTTTCAACGATATCTAACTGAAGAGGGCAAATATGATTCTGTCTCTTCTTTTGTGACTGCCTCGTATTGAGCGTACGCATCCGGACGACATCATCCCATATCCAATCTTTTTTACTTACAGGATCAACGGCCATAAATGTTTTGGGTAATTTCCCGTATGCCTCTAACTCTTCTGCGAACGACACATGTTCCTCATAGTTATAGATATGCTCACGTTCGTAGTTGCGGAACAAATGCCGAATCTTATCTATTCCGGCGCCTTTCATATCTTCGTATGACAACAATGAATTGCCGGAGGATTTCCAACTTGCATGGGCATCGATCTGCCAACGGGCCAGCGAGTATTCGCTCTTGTCCTTCGTGACAGGCTGGTCGGCATAAGCGCGGGAGGTATCGGTAGGCAACTTGCGAAAAAGCAATACATATTCAGGGCATCCGATTCCCATCTTGGAACCATCCTTGCACATCTCGGTATAGCCCAAACGGTAGGTCTGATTGTTTTCCCTCACCACGTCAGTATCGACCGTAATGCGTCCCATATATCGGAAGCCATGCTTCATGTAATGAAATACAGTCATTTCGCTGAACG